>JAIBJL010000244.1 GCA_020029545.1 Gammaproteobacteria bacterium | reverse complement strand
GCACGTGCCGGCCGCCTCTCTCCGGTTCTGAATCTGGCCGTAGCCCGTCGACCGTCGCCCGTAGCCTGTCGACCGTAGCCCGTAGCCCGTCGACCGTCACCCGTCACCTTCGGCACGTCAGTGCCGAAAATGCCTCATCCCTGTCAGTACCATCGCCATGCCATGCTGGTCCGCGGCAGCGATGACTTCGTTGTCGCGCATCGAGCCGCCCGGTTGAATGACCGCCTTGATGCCGAATTCCGCGGCGACATCGAGTCCATCGCGGAAAGGAAAGAATGCATCGGAGGCCATGACTGCGCCTGCGACGATCAGGCCTTCATCCTTCGCTTTCATCGCTGCGATGCGGCTCGAGTACACCCGGCTCATCTGACCGGCACCGACGCCGACGGTGGCATTGTCGCGCGCGTACACAATGGCATTGGACTTCACGTACTTGCAGACTTGCCACGCAAACATGAGGTCATCGAGTTCGCTCATCGTCGGCTGACGCTTCGTCACGACTTTGAGTGCCTCTCTTGCAACCATACCGTCATCGCGAGTTTGTGCCAGCAGTCCGCCGTTGATACTGCGGTATTCGTGACGCTGGTTGGCCGGTAGCAGCTCGCCGGTCGCCAGGACGCGAACGTTTTCCTTGCGTGCGCACACGTCGAGCGCAGCCGGGTCGACTGCCGGTGCGATGATCAGTTCCACAAACTGCCGGTCCACAATCGCGCGCGCGGTCGCTGCATCCAGCGGGCGATTGAACGCAATGATGCCGCCATAGGCAGAGGTCGGATCGGTTTTGAACGCACGCTGGTAGGCGCTGAGGATGTCGTTCGACATGGCCACGCCACAAGGATTCGCGTGCTTCACAATGACGCAGGCCGGCTCCGCGAATTGGCGAACGCACTCCAGCGCCGTATCGCCATCCGCGATGTTGTTGTAAGACAACGTCTTGCCCTGCAGCTGCTGCGCCGTGCCGATGCTTGCGCCCTGCGAATCGACGGCGGCATAGAACGCACCGCTCTGGTGTGGGTTCTCGCCATAGCGCAGGTCCATGCGCTTGCGGTAGTGGAGCGTCAGCGACTGGGGATATTCGACCGCACTGTCATTGACACGACTCAGATAGGTCGCCACCGCTGCGTCGTAACCTGCGGTGTGGGCGAACGCTTTCGCGGCGAGGCGTTTGCGTGTGGGTAAGGAAACGCCGGCCTTGCTCTGCAGTTCTTCCAGCACACTTGCGTAGTCGGCAGGATCGACGACGACGGTGACCCGATCATGGTTCTTGGACGCGGCGCGCACCATCGCGGGTCCGCCGATGTCGATGTTCTCGATGGCGTCGTCGTAAGTGCAGTCCGGCTTCGCGACGGTTGCAGCGAAGGGATAGAGATTGACGACCAGCAGATCGATGGCATCGATGCCGTGCGTGCGCATGACGCCTTCGTCGATGTCACGTCTGCCGAGCAGCCCACCATGAATTTTCGGATGCAGCGTCTTGACGCGGCCATCCATGATTTCCGGAAAGCCAGTGTGCGCGGAGACCTCTGTGACCGGGATGCCCTGCTTCGCCAGCAGGGCCGCAGTGCCTCCGGTCGACAGGATGGCTACGCCGCGATGATGCAGCTGGCGTGCAAAGTCGACAAGCCCATCCTTGTTGGAAACACTCAGCAGTGCGCGGCGGATCGGAATGTTCATCGATGGGTTATCAGGTTGAGCAGTGTCGGGGTGAGTGACTTAGACGCAATCGATCATGAGCGGGCCGATGGATATGCGCATGACGCCAAACGGATTGTCGCATGTGCACCAATGACGTGCAGAGATTCATGTGCCCGACTGCACACGATGCATAGCGATGTCCGAAGTTGCGTCCGCGATAAAAGCCCACGCCGGGCGGACGAGAGACGCGCCGTGCGTCAGGCGGCATCCAATCCGTACGCCTTCAGTTTTTTGCGCAGGGTGCCGCGATTGATGCCAAGGATTTCCGCTGCACGGCTCTGATTGCCGGCGGCATAGTCGAGCACGGCCTTGAACAACGGTTCCTCGACTTCGCGCAACACCAGGTCGTACAGCTGGCCCGGTTTGTGCCCGTTCAGCGTTGAAAAATAAGAATCCAGCGCTTCCGCCGTCATCGTCCGCAAGGGAATGGCGCGCGCAGCGGTTCGTGTCGCGGGCCTGGTCAATGCACCGTTCAGCATACTGGACATAGGCTCTCTCCGAGCTCTGGTTTTTTTCTTGGGCGCCATGGGCACTCCGCCATTCCTTCCTGCCGACTCAGGCAACGCTGTCGAGGAGGGTCTCGCGCGCTGCGGCCAGCGCATCGAAATAATCCCGGGCGCGATCCAGCTGAGTCTGCGAGTCGGTCGTCTGCATTACGGCATGACGAAGCGGTTGCGCCTGCGCGCGACCTTTCGCATACCAATCGATGTGTTTGCGCGCGACGCGTACTCCGGAGTCTTCTCCGTAGAAAGCATGCAGGTCGCGCAAATGGGCGAGCATGATATCACGGACTTCTGCGATGGAAGGCTCCTCGCATGATTGTCCGGTGCGCAGAAAGAAATCGATCTCACGAAAAATCCACGGTCTTCCTTGTGCGCTGCGTCCAATCATCAGTCCATCTGCGCCTGTCTGTTCAAGTACATACTTCGCTTTGCGCGGTGAGTCGATGTCGCCATTGGCGTAAACCGGGATTCGCACGCTGCACTTGATTGCGGCGATGGTTTCATATTCAGCATTTCCCTCATACATGCATGCACGCGTTCGTCCATGAACGGCAAGCGCCTGCACGCCGATGTCTTCGGCCATGCGCGCAATCGACACACTGTTGCGATGATCCGGGTCCCAGCCAGTGCGCATCTTCAAGGTGACCGGGACATCCACCGACTTGACAACCGCTTCCAGGATTTCGCGCACCAGCGGTTCATCGCGCATGAGTGCGGAGCCAGCGGCGTTGTTACAGACTTTTTTTGCGGGGCATCCCATGTTGATGTCAATGATCTGGGCGCCGGCAGCGGCATTGCGCTGCGCTGCTTCCGCCATCATTGCCGCATCGCCGCCGGCAATCTGGACGATGCGCGGCTCGCTCTCGCCGCTGTGATCCATCCGACGTTGCGACTTCGGCGTGTTCCACAGGCGAACATCGCTGGTGAGCATTTCACCGGCGGCGATGCCGGCTCCCATGCGTCGGCACAACAGGCGGAACGGCAGATCGGTGACGCCCGCCATCGGCGCCAGTGCCAGGTTGTTGACAAGTTTGTAGGGACCAATCTGCATGACGGCGATGTCAACCGGAAACGGGCTGGCGAGCGGGGCGCTAATCTAGCAGTGTGCGGAGCAGTCGCACAGTGCTGAAATTTTGACGAGCTCGTGTTTCGATTCGCGCAGATTTTTTTTGGTCAGGCCCTTGCTATTCGCAAGGACAAGCGTTATCGGCGATCCGTTGAATGATGCGACCGTCGTTTGCACAAGCAACAGAGGTGAGACTGGGGCGAGGCTGGCGCGACGCTTGCACGCGGGCCCTGACAGGCGGTTGAAAACTTTTTTCAATCCCGGCTAATGCCGCGATTGCGGAACGTCGGCAGCGCATACCGTGCCTGCGATACCCTGCAGGCAGACGTCGAAGCGGAATCCTTCCGCGTCCGGGCCCGGATCGACAATCACGATGGTGGCATTAGCCTGTTGATCCGGCGCCAATAAACGATCGGTGGGGATTCCCGGGTCGAGATATTCGGCAGGCATGAACTCCCGTGCGCGGACCTGTTCGCCCCAGCGGTTTTCCAGGACCAGCCGCAGCATCGGGTAGGGTTGAGGAAAGGCCGCCTTGTTGGTGATGCTGGCACGTACCTTCAGTGCGCCCGGCGAAGCTGCGTCGGTGACGACGCCCCATTGCCTGATCTCATAGGCATGCAGCTCCCAGTCCGGTGTGAGCTTGAGATTCAGTGCGCTGTAAGTACTCATCAGCGGCGCGCCGAAACGTGGATGGCGTGCGAGTTCGGCACGGTTGTGATGCACGACCTGCGCAATGAGCAGCAGCAGCAGTGGCACGACGGCAAGCTTCCAGATCAGTGCAACGGGCTGACGCCGTTTTGCACCCAGTGAGGCGAGGTCGTCGACATCGTCCAGCGACGCAGTTGGCTTCGCTTCCAGCAGCGCATCGCGCGGCTGACTTGAACGGCGAAACGCACGTAAGTCGCCTGCGGGATCGAGGCTGTTGCCTGCCGCAGTCGTCGTGAAATCGGTGGATTCGAAATCCTGCGCCGGCCGTGCGTGTAGATTGTCGAGATCGTCATACGTGCCGGTCGCATCGAACGTGCCTGTGGCGTCGAATTCATTGCTCACATCGACGTAACCCTGTGGTGTCGCTGCATCGTCTTGCGCATCGGCAACGTCTTCGACTTCCATCCACTCCTCGACGACTTCCTGTCGCAGCTCCGGCTTCCCATCGACGCTGTCGGCATCGAGCACGCGGTAGGTGCCGCTGATCTCGATGTGCTTGCCCTCCATCGTGATCTCTTCGTGAGTCTCGGGTTCCTCGACTTCGATGCTGGCGGCGGTACTGTCCGGGGCGAAGTCAGTGGCTGGCGACTGAGGTGGCGAGGGGGAGCGCAGACCGATCGACTCAGGTGCGCGTTCTTCGATCAATCTTTGCAGCGCATCGAACTGGGTCTGACAACGTCCACAGCGCACCTGCCCCTGCGCAACGCGAAGAATCTCGCTGGTCACGCGGAAAGTGGTTTCGCAATTCGGACACTGGGTCAGCACTGGGGAAACTCTTAAGTGTTGCTTGAGTGTTGCTGAGTCGATTTAGCGTCGGTCAGTGCGGCGCACGCCATTCAGGCGGGCCCAGCCATCGCTGATTGCCATGGGCGCCATATCAAACCATGGCAGGTAACGCACGGCTACCCGTTGTGCCTGTTCGGCGAGCAATCCCGACAACACCAATTGACCGCCGGGCACCACCAGTGCCGACAATGAAGCCGCCAATGCTTCGAGCGGTTCGGCAAGGATATTCGCCAGCAGGATATCGGCCGGGGCGGCTGGCATCGCATCCACCGTCGTTGCCCTGATATGTTGCGCGACGTGGTTGCGCTGCGCGTTATCGACGGTGGCGGTGATCGCTTGTGCATCGATATCGACCGCGATGGCGCTGGCTGCACCGAGTTTCAGCGCCGCAATGGCCAGAACGCCGGAACCGCAGCCATAGTCGATCACGGTCTTGTCGCGCACGTCGGCGCCGTCGAGCCATTCCAGGCACAAGGCCGTCGTCGGATGCGTGCCGGTCCCGAATGCCAGGCCAGGGTCCAGCTCAACTAGGCAGCGGTCGGTACTCCACGCGTCATCTGGACGTTGCCCGCCGGGGCAGATCCACAGCCGTTTGCCAAAGCGCATCGGCCTGAAGTCCTTGAGCCATTCGCGTTCCCAGATACGATCGGCAAGCGTTGCGAATGCCAGCGACGGCAGTCGACCTGGCAACTGCTGCTCTAGCAGAAAAGTCAACACATCGGGATCGGCCGCCGCTTCGAACAACGCTTTGATGCGCACATTCGGCCACAGGGGTGTCGTGCCAGGTGCCGGTTCCAATACCGGATTGTCCGCGGCATCTTCGAGCGTGATCGACACCGCACCGCAGGCCAGCAATGCCTCTTCAAACGGCGCCGGATCGGCCGGGCCGACAGTGAAGGTGAGCTGGAGCATGATCTGCGGATGGCTACGGTAAAACGGGCGATCGGCTGCGGTCAGAATGGGAATCCGGGTCGGCTGCGGCGTTACCGCTCATTCTGCTGGTGTGTGTAGGCATGATCGTTCGACGGCTACGGGTGTACGGGCGACAGGCTACGGTCAGAACAGGGAGCCAGCATGCCTCGAACGTCCACGCCTTTTCAGGTCTTTATCTGGCCGTAGCCTGTGGCCCGTTAGCCCGTAGCCAGCAACGCTTAATCACTTAATCCCTAGGCGTCGCTCTAAATAATGAATATCCAATCCACCCGCCTTGAAAGCGGCGTGATTGAAGATTTCCTGATGCAGTGGAATGTTGGTCTTGATGCCTTCGATGACCATTTCCGAGAGCGCGTTCTTCATGCGGGCGATGGCCGTGTCACGGTCCTCGCCGTAAGCGATGACTTTGCCGATCATCGAATCGTAGTAGGGCGGTACGACATAGCCGCTGTACAGATGGCTGTCGACTCGTATGCCGGGGCCGCCGGGCGCATGAAACAGTTTCACCGGGCCGGGTGAGGGGACGAAGCCCTTCGGGTCTTCGGCATTGATACGGCACTCGATCGCGTGTCCACGAATCACGATATCGTTCTGTGTCCAGGGCAGGCGGTCGCCGCCGGCTACGCGCAACTGGGCTTTCACGATGTCGATACCGGTAATCTGCTCAGTCACCGGGTGCTCGACCTGCACGCGGGTGTTCATTTCGATGAAGTAGAACTCATTGTCCTGGTACAGGAATTCGAGTGTGCCGGCACCACGATAACCAACTTCGCGACAGGCGGCGATGCAACGCTCGCCGATCATCTTGCGCTGTTTTGGGGTGATGCCGGGCGCGGGCGCTTCCTCGATGACTTTCTGGTGACGTCGCTGCAAGGAGCAATCGCGTTCGCCCAGATGTACGACGTTGCCGTAGTGATCCGCCATCACTTGAATCTCGATATGGCGTGGCTTCTCGAGGTACTTCTCCATATAGACGTCGGCATTACCGAAGGCCGCCGCTGCTTCAGCCTGGGTCACATTGATCGCGTTGAGCAGCGTCGCTTCGCTGTGAACGACACGCATGCCGCGACCGCCGCCACCGCCCGATGCCTTGATGATGACGGGATAGCCAATTTCGCGAGCGAGGCGGAAATTCTCTTCCGGTACATCGCCCAAAGAGCCGCCTGATCCCGGGACACAGGGCACACCCGCTGCCTTCATCACGCGAATGGCCGACACCTTGTCGCCCATCATGCGGATGGTTTCGGGTTTCGGTCCGATGAAAATGAAGCCGCTCTTTTCCACGCGTTCGGCGAAGTCGGCGTTTTCGGACAGGAATCCGTAACCGGGATGAATGGCGACCGAGTCCGTGACCTCCGCAGCACTGATGATGGCGGGCATGTTCAGATAGCTCTCTTTGGAAGAGGGCGGCCCGATGCAGACCGATTCATCGGCCAGCAACACATGCTTCTGATTGAAGTCGGCAGTGGAATGCACGGCGACGGTTTTGATGCCGAGTTCGCGGCACGCCCGCAGGATACGAAGCGCAATTTCGCCGCGATTGGCAATGACTACTTTTTCGAGCATACGGATCGGATTTCCACGAGGATCACGGGAGTCACGGGGCCGGCGAAATCAATGAGTCGATCACAAGCGTACGGCGTGGTTCGCGCGTACTTCTTCCTGTTCCGACCCAGTGCTCCCCGTGTTCCCCGTGGAGAAGTATTCTGAGTCTTACTCGATGATAAAGAGCGGCTGGCCGAATTCGACCGGGTCGCCGTTCTTGACCATCACCGCCGTGACGC
>JAIBJL010000572.1 GCA_020029545.1 Gammaproteobacteria bacterium | reverse complement strand
GCTGCCTGAGAGATTCAGCCGGATTTATGCAATGGCCGGGTCGATGTAGGTTGGTTTGACATGCGGCGCCCGGCCTTGGTCCACTGCAACGGCATCTGGATAACGTCGGCGCGCCGCTCGATCTGAGCGTTGAACGCTTGTGCGACGTCAGCGAGCGTCTCGCCGGGTGGGGTGTCTGCGAGCCGGCTGGTGAAGCACGACGTAGACGCTGCCAAAGTTTTAACTCATGCGAGCGTCATAACGTCAAACGCGCGACCGCTACAAGTGCCACGACGATAACTAGCGACGCAGTGCGAGAATCGCCAAGGCAAAGGCGGTGGGCGCCTCCTGCGGTACATTGTGCCCCACGCAGGCAAGCACGCGATGCTCGAAGCCGCCGGTGAAGAACGGCGCATCATCTGCCGACGTAAACTCGCGCGAGACCACACCATCGGCATCGCCGTCGATAGCGATGGTTGGAACTGTGTGGGAAATTCAACCGCCATTGCTCCACCGGAGCGGTCTCGCAGAACGCTCCTTAGGTCCGACCGCAGACTAGCGCGCAGCCCTGCCCTCCCACCGCGTAAATCGGCGAGCGTGCTATGGTCATCGAGCTCAAATCAGCCTTGACTGAGCTCGACCCTTGCAATGCTTCCCCGCCGCGATGCGCCGGTGTCACGGCCGAGCGCAACCGGCTGTGTTGCGAATTTATTGCGCGGCCAGGAGAAGCTTTGGACGTAATCTTTACGCTCGTCGCTGCTCCGTGCCACGACCTGGGCTCCTCGGCCGAACGGCAGTAAGACCTACAAAGACTTTTGCCGGCGGTTGGGCTAGGGTGAGCGCAAACTTGAGCAACCACCGCGTTGCGATCCGTACGAGGGTTCTGGCGAACCGGCATGTTTGAGTACATCAAGATCTTTTGGCCCTTCGCGACCGGCATCTGCCTTTATGCCGGTTATATGCATTTGCAAATTGGGTTGCGGCGTCCCATCGATCGCATCCATACATTGTTCGGCCTTTCGACGCTGTCTGTCGCGATGGCAATTTTGGGGCGGGTGTGGTTTTTAACCGCATCCACGCCCCGTCAGTATCAGCAGGGTGTTTGGCTTTCCAGCACCGGTTTTCTGCTGGTCTATGTCTTTCTTCCCTGGTTCATTCACCTGTACGCACATCTTCGCCACCGATGGCCCACGGTGATACTCAGTGCCATTTTCATAGGGATGTTGATCGTCAATTTCCTGCAGCCCTACTCCTTGGTGTTGTCAGGTCCACCGGTTCTGACATACAGCACCTCGCCCTGGGGCGAACAGTTCACCAGCACTTCAACGCCGCCGACGCAGTGGATCGCGCTGATGGGCATGGACGAAATACTGGCCTTTGTGTTCGTTCTGGCTGCCTGCATAGAGGTATGTCGGCATGGTCCGCGCTCTCGCGCTTGGGGCCTGATACTTGGCATTGGCCCGTTCGCGGTGTGTTTGCTCATTGACATCCTGCATCAACTGAAAATACTCCCCAATTCTTTCGTGAGAGTGCCCGGTTACTTGGTGCTTGTCATCATGATGAGCTCGGTGCTGACTCGCGAATGGCGCCGCTACTACGAACGGATGAATGCGGTGCTCGACAATGTTCCGGCTGCGGTGTATCTCAAGCAATTGAACGGACGCTACTTGTTCGTAAATCGGCAGTTCGAGGAATTACACCGGCTGCCGACCACCGGCATTCTCGGCAAAACCGATGCGCAAATTCTGGACGAGTCGCGGGCGACCGCTTATGCGCAAGCCGATCGTGAGGCATTGGTATCTGGCCCACTGGAATCCGAAGAAGTATTCGAGCACGGCGGCACTTCCCTGACCTATTCCTCGGTACGCTTCGCATTGCGCGACACCCATGGCAACGCCTACGCCCTCTGCGGCGTTGCCTCCAACATCACCGAGCGAAAACAAGCCGAGGAACGTATTCGGCAACTGAACCGCAGCTACGCGGCACTCAGCAACATCAATCAATTGATTATCCACGAACACGATCCGCAGGTCATTTCGGAACGCGCGTGCCAGATCATTGTCGAGACAGGCGGCTTTCGGCTGGCTTGGATCGGTTTGTTGGATTCGGCGTCCGGCGGTCTACGTCTTCGCGCTCACGCAGGTGCGACACCGGACACGCTGGCGATCATCGATAAGATCTTTGACGATCCTGAGATAGGCTGCGCCTTCACGACGCGCGCACTTGCAACGGGTATTCGTTCCATCTGCAACGATATAGAACATGATCCGTCGGCAACCGGGTGGCGCGAAGCGGCATTGCAGCGCGGCTACCGCGCCATGGTGTCGTTTCCGCTGACGGTGAGCGACAAGTGCGTCGGAACATTGAACCTCTATGCCGACCGCGTCAATTTATTCGATGCCGAGGAGTTGAAGTTGCTGGACGAGTTGGCGCGCGACATCGCTTTCGCATTCGAGATACGGGAACGCGAACACGAACGCAGCGTACTCGAGCAGCAACTAACGCAGTCGCAGAAAATGGAAGCCATTGGTCAACTGGCCGGCGGCATCGCGCATGATTTCAACAACATTCTGAGTGCCGTCATCGGCAACACCGAACTGGTGCGGATGGATTTGAGCGAAGGGCATCCGGCGCAGTCCAGCATCCAAGAAATCTTGCGCGCCGGCCAACGCGCCAAAGAACTGGTGCAGCGCATTCTCGCATTCGGGCGCCCACAGGTGCACCAAACGAAGGTAATCCAGCTTCAACCAGTGCTCGACGAAGCGATACGGCTGCTACGCGCAACCC
>JAIBJL010000243.1 GCA_020029545.1 Gammaproteobacteria bacterium | reverse complement strand
TACCCAATCGATCCTCATCCTGCGCGGCCAGCGCGTGCTGCTGGATCGGGACCTGGCCGAGATTTACGGCGTCACCACCGGACGGCTCAACGAAGCGGTCAAGCGCAATGCGGCCCGCTTTCCCGAGGATTTTATGTTCCAGTTGACCGCTACCGAGAGCGAACACTTGAGATCGCAAATTGCGATCTCAAGTTGGGGCGGTCGCCGCTACCAGCCGTTCGTCTTCACCGAATGGTTGAGTCTGCTGCATTGGACATCCATGCCTACATCATCCAGTGCAACGATCGTCGATACGGTGACAGCCGCATTCGGTCACCAGCTAAAGACAACTGGCGACGTGACGTACTGCGCGTCAAGGGCGGCATCAACGACTACTGCGTGAGCGGTGAGATCGAGGTTCAGGCGCTGCGACGTTTTCAGTCCAGCTATCGCTCGCCCGTCGGTCCGTTCAAGCCGGTGCCAGATGGATTTGCGATCGCTTACGAGAGAAGACTGCTACCCGTTGGCAACGAGAAATGAGGCCGTCGCCTCACTCCCTTCTTGCTGTGTGAACCATTGTGTGACCTAATACACACATGGCTACTAATCTCTCAATTGATCCGAAACTCATCGAACAGGCTCTAAAGGTCAGCGGTGAGCGCACCAAGGCTGCTGCGGTTACCAAGGCTTTGCAGGAATTCATTGCCCGACGTCGCCAGAAGGCAATGCTAGAGCTGGCTGGTAAGCTCGAGTGGGATCCGGAGTATGACTATAAGAAGGAGAGGTCAAGGAGTTGAGCCTGTTCGTGGACACCAGTGTCTGGTCGTTAACCTTGCGTCGCGATCAGCCGCCGAGCGTCCCGCAGGTCGGCGCGCTTTTGCGGGCGTTAGAAACAGGGGAACGAATCGTGACTACGGGACTGGTTTTACAAGAGCTGCTCCAGGGCTTTTCTGGTCCCACGGCGGCCGATCAGATTGTCGATCGATTCGCCGCGTTCCCATTGCTTGCTCCTGATCGCGAAGACCATATTGCGGCAGCGGCGCTCCGCAATCTGTGTCGCAAGCGGGGTGTGCAGATTGGGACGATCGATGCGCTGCTTGCCCAGCTCTGCGTACGTCACGAGCTGACGCTATTGACGACTGATGCCGACTTCGACCACATGGCAAGTCACTGCACGCTGAAGCTATGGAAAGGCTGACGCTAGCCAAACGGGAATTCGCACACAACCTAGGTTGCGATGGCAAAGGAGTGAAGCGGATGGCGTTGGATACAGTATTTACGAGTAATTGTGAGCGCCACGGACAATGAGCGTTGGCACGCCGTTCAGGCCTCTACCTTCGCGCACGAACAAGAAGCACTCAACGTGCTGCGCGGGGGCCTGCCTCCGTGCCGCCTTTCCGCGCCTGGAGTAGTTTCGAGTTCGTCGCCGATGACGTAAGCGTGTGGCCGCGGCCCATTGATGGGTCGTCGGCAGGATGCTACGGACTGCGGCGGCGTTTGATTTCAGTGCCGGGGATGCCGGGTTGCGGTATCGGGGTCTTTCCAACGTATCGCAGCTCGCGCCCGCATTGTCAGTCGGTGTATTGCAGGTCGAATCGCCGGTCTCGCCGATACGCCCGGGCGCTGAGTCGTTACGAGTCGGCGCTACGAGAAAGCATTCAACGATATTATCCGCCGCCTCAATGACCCCGATCCCCCGACCCGGCACCCAATCCCAACTCATCAGACGGGTACTTGAACAGCTATGCGATCTGCACGGCGCGCCGCAATTCATCCGCAGCGACAACGGCCCTGAGTTTCGAGCAGATTCGGTTCAGCAATGGGCGAAGGCTCGAGGGATCACTTGGGAATTCATTCAGCCTGGTAAACCGGCGCAGAACGCGTTCATCGAGCGCTTCAACGGTACGTTACGTGATGAACTGCTCGAGCTTTACAGCTTCCGAACACTCGATCAAGCGCGATCTCACGCACAGCACTGGATACGGATCTACAACGACAAGCGGACCCATCGATCACTTGGCAAGCTGCCGCCGAGCGAGTTCAAGGCACGTTGGCAGCGTCAACAGTCTCCACTGACGACTGGTATCGATTGAGGGGTATGGACAATTGCAAGTCGCTGTGTATCGTACTGAAACGATTGGAAAGTGCGTATTTCACGCCATGCCGGCCACCTGTTTCAGCTGATGTCGGCCACTCATTTCACGTGATGTCGGCCGGGTATTTCACGCATGTCGGCCACCCTGCGGGGGTGAGTTTGGCATAGCGTCTGGAGAGGCGGGACAACCCGCTATCGTCGCCCCCTTTTCGAAAAGGGGGGTGATCGGTGGCGCAAGAGAGGTTGTCCATGCGGAAGATTCGAGAAATCCTGCGGTTGAGGTTTGCGGCAGGGCTGAGTGCGCGACGTATCGCACGCAGTATCGATGTGGCTCGCTCGACGGTGAGCGAGGTGCTGCAGCGGGCGAGCGATGGGGGGTTGGGCTGGCCGTTGCCGCTAGATCTGGACGATGCACAGCTGGAGGCTCGGCTGTATCCATCCAGCGCTGCGTCGATGACGCCCTGTCTTCCCGACTTCGCGCACGTTCACCGCGAACTCGCCCGAGCCGGTGTGACCCGCGATCTGCTGTGGCGCGAGTACAAGGCTCAGCATCCGGAGGGTCTGGGATATACCGCCTTCTGCGTGCGTTACCGGCACTGGCGCCAGGCAGCAGATCCAGTCATGCGCTTCGAGCATCGCGCTGGCGAGAAGCTGTTCGTGGATTACGCCGGACATACCGTGCCGATCATCGACCGGCACACCGGCGAGGTACATGCCGCGCAGATCTTCGTGGCCGTGCTGGGCTGTTCGAACTTCACCTTTGCCGAGGCGACCGCCAGCCAGGCGCTGCCCGATTGGCTGGGTAGCCATGTGCGAGCGCTGAGGTTCTTCGGCGGCGTACCGCAGGCGATCGTTCCAGATAATCTCAGAAGCGCGGTGAGCCGTGCCCATCGCTACGAGCCTGAACTCAATCCGGCGTACGCCGAGTTTGCCGAACACTACGGCGTGACGATCCTCCCCGCCCGCGTTCGCCGCCCGCGCGACAAAGCCAAAGTCGAAGGCGCCGTGTTGATCGTGGAGCGCTGGATCCTGGCGTGTTTGCGCAATCGACAGTTCTTCTCGCTGGATGAACTCAATGCGGCGATCCGTGAGCTGCTCAATGCGCTGAACACGCGGCCCTTCAAAAAGCTCGCCGGCTCGCGTCAGTCGCGCTTTATCGAACTGGATCGTCCGGCGCTGGCGCCATTGCCTCCTCGGGCTTACGAGTTCGCCACCTGGAAGTGCGCCAAGGTGCATCCCGATTATCACATTCAAGTCGACCACGCGTATTACTCGGTGCCCTACACGCTGATCGCCCAGCAAGTGGACGTGCGCATCACCGCGCAGATGCTGGAGATCTTCAAAGACCGGCAGCTCATTGCCACGCATCCGCGGGCCACTCGACGCGGTGCGCGCAGAACCGTGGATGCCCATCGGCCGGTGAAACATCGCGCTGTCATCGATCTCACCCTGCAGCGCCTGCTGGATCGCGCCGCCGCGATTGGCCCTGCCACCGCGGCGGTGCTCACCGAGCAGTTCAATCGCAAGGCCCACCCGGAAGAAGCGCTGCGCTCGGCGCAGGGCATCCTGCGACTGGAGAAGGACTTCAGCGCCGCCGCACTGGAAGCCGCCTGCATCAAAGCGCTGGCATTGAAGAGCTACAGCTATCGCTTGCTGCGCAACTTGCTCACCACGACGAGTTCCCCTGACGAGTCCGAGCAGACCCGTCAGCTATCCCTCGTGCACGACAACGTGCGCGGCTCTGATTACTTCCACTGAACAACGGAGACACTGATGTTGATCGAACCAATGATCCAGCAACTGCAGGCACTGAAGCTGCATGGCATGGCGGAATCCTTACAGCGCTTGAGTACCGAGCACGCAGAGATGGACTTCCCCGCACGCCTGAGCCTGATGATCGAACACGAGGCGGCTGCCCGACAAGCTCAGCGAATGGGCCAGCGGCTACGCTGGGCGAAGCTGCCACAGAGCGCATGTCTGGAAGACCTGGACACGCGAACACCACGCGGCATCGATCCGGCGACCCTCGCGCAATTGAAAACGATGCGCTTCATCGATGAGCGACTCAACGTGCTCATCTGTGGAGCCTGCGGCGTCGGCAAGAGCTATCTCGCCAGCGCACTGGCGCATGCCGCGTGCCGCGCCGATCACTCGGTGCGTTTCTTCCGACTGCCGCGTTTGAGCGAAGAGCTTGCACGCTATGCCGCTCAACAAAAGCGCTCCGCGTTCCTCAGGCAGATCGCCAAGGCCGATCTCCTGTTGATCGACGACTTTGGCCTGACGCCTTTGTCGGATCAGACCAAGCGCGATCTGCTGGAGATCCTCGATGATCGCTACGACCGCAAGTCCACGATCATCACCAGCCAACTCCCCGTGGATCAATGGCACGCCTACCTCGATGAGCCGACGCTTGCCGACGCCATCCTGGATCGACTGGTACACAACAGCTACCGACTCAATCTGAAGGGCGGCTCGATGCGAAAACACAAAGCCCTCAAGAACGAACCTGCTGCTCGCGACTAGCCAGCGGCGCTACACTGTCCATCGTGTTCCACGTCCCGCTTCCCCACCACCGGCCGACATGCGTGAAATAGTGGCCGGCATGAAGTGAAATGGGTGGCCGGCTTGGGCGAAATACGCAGGAAAGAGAGGTCAACTATTGGTCGAACGTGCTGTCGATCCAAGATGCGCAATGAGGTTGGCAAATAATGAAGCTATATATCCTCGGAAATGGGTTTGATCTTTCGCATTGTCTGCCGACTAGCTATCGAGACTTCTACGAGTCTGCGCGTGGCACCCTCGACGAAGCGGATCGCTACTTTCATCTCGACCTTAGCAGCGATGAAATTCCTTGGCATGATTTCGAGAACCGGCTTGGGAAATATAATTGGCGTGACCTGTACGACGAGCACAATCACACCGACGTGAGCTCGGACGATTTCAAGCCCAGTCACGTCTATAGCTTTCAGGACGAGCTTGTTGAGCGTGCCGACGAGCTTGTTGATGCGATACAGACAGAATTTCAGGAGTGGGTAGAGACTATAGATGTCTCCACGGCGCGAAAGCGCATTGTGTTTGATCCGGCATCTCGCTTCATCACCTTCAACTACACCTCGACCCTCCAAGAAGTATACGGAGTTGAAGATAAGGACATCCTTCACATACACGGGCGTGCCGGAAAAGATGAACTTGCGTTTGGGCATGGATTGCACATGGAAGAGGAACCGGAGTTCGACCCCGAGAGTGGGGAGACCAATCGCACGATGTTCAGTGATGCAGAGGGCTCTGCTAAAGCTCCTCTTTATGCATTCAAGAAACAAGTCGAGACGATCATAAGCACGAATCGATCGTACTTCGATACTTTAAGAGATATCTCTGAAGTCGTTGTTATTGGACACTCATTGAACGATGTCGACCTGCCATATTTTCGGAAAATCGAGAATTGCGTGCCCGGTTGTCGGTGGGTTGTCTATTGTTTCGAAGACGTGGACTTTGAGCACCATCCAAAGCAGCTGATTAGTTGCGGAGTAAGCAGAGATAGGATCTTTCCGAGAAGGTACGACAACTAGGATGTCACTGGCTGCGCGCAAAGCCAGTTTCTGTCGCACGTTGGCGTGACTGATAGCGGCTCGGAACCTATGCAAGTGGATTCGGGTGCCGGGTCGGGATTGCGGCATGGCAATGTCGCACGTTCTAGCAGGTGAAATTCCTGCCTGGGTAACGGCTAGCCACCGGCCCAGTATCGAGGCTTGCAGTCATGCTGGTAACAGCGTGATTGATGCGTAGTCACGAAAGCAAGCGAGGTGGAATGGCGGTGAAGAGCCGCGTGTGAAGGTTGTAATCCCGAAATGGCACTCATTGGAGCGAGCCGATGATGTTCCTGCATCAGCAGGCGACGGTGCGGCATTTGTTATGGCGAGAATGTGCAGGCCTAGTTGACGCGCAAACTAATCGGACGCTCATTTCAGTGTCAAGCGCGCGAACGCAGGTTGCTCGTTTCGGATTTCTCCCTCACATGTGCGCAAGTATTTTTTTCGATGCGCACGATTCACGGTGCTGCCACGACCCCAACGGATGAAAGCAACCTTCTGACCATTCACTACTCACCACTCACTTTCATTCACACTACTCCCGTCCCGCCGTTGCTCCGGCGATGCGCGGTAGATACAAGCGTACGGTTGTGCCTTTGCCTACTTCGCTTTCGATACGCACCAGGCCGCCGGCGCGCGTCACGATCTGATCGACGATCGCGAGCCCGAGGCCCGTGCCTTCATCGCCTTTCGTCGTGAAGAAGGGCTTCAGCACATTGCATCGGGTTTCCTCGTCCATCCCCATGCCGCTGTCGCTGATCGAAAGTGTCACGAAACGGGCGCTTTCGCCTTCTTCGTCGTCCATCAGTTCGTCAGCTGCCGCAATACGCAGGACGCCACCCGATGGCATGGCATCGCGTGCGTTCAGCACCAGGTTCAGCAGCGCCCGTTCCAGTTGCGAGATGTCGATGAACGCGCGACTCACCGAGGCAGAACAGTCGCATTGCAATTCGATGCGCTCGCCGAGCAACACGCGAAACATGCTGCACATGGCGTCGACGACGTCGCGAACGTCGACAACGCGTGGTGCCACCGGCGAATCCTTGCCAAAGGACACGACTTCCTGCGTGAGCGTGCCGCCGCGTTGCATGGCATCGACGATCTTATGTGCATAGCGGTCTACATCAGGCGAGATGCCTGGTGCGCGCCGGATCAGTTCGGCAAAGCCCATGGCCGCGTTGAGAATCCCGCGGAAGTCGTGCGCGATCTCGGCGGCAATGCGTCCTACCGCTTCCATGCGATGTAGTTCCATCAGGTGTTTCTCATAGGAACGCAGCGCCGATTGTGCGTGATGATGCTCATGCTCCTGATACAGACGCGCAATGTTGTCCGCGACGCAGCTGGCGAAGTCGATGTCGGTGTCGCTCCACTGGCGTGGCACGCCTATGTGTTCGTGACAGACGACACCCACCACACGACCTTCGATGTAGATCGGCGCGTCCAGCATGGACGTGATCTTGAGCGGCTCCAGGTATTGCTCGTGCAGTTCGCTGGTCAGCGAGGACGTCGAGGCATGACCTGCGGCTACTGTGCGCCGCGCATGCAACGCGCGAAAATATTCGGGAAAATCCTGCTCGCGCAGGATCGCACCTTGAAATACGTCGTGGCTGGAACGCTGCAGCAGATAACGGCAGCGTAAGGCGCGATCGTCATCTACCAGCACCCAGACGCCGACCCGTTCGATCTGCAAGGTATCTGCGACCAGATTGGCCAGCTGCAACCAGATCTGCCGCAAGGTTTCTTCTTTGCCCACGTGCAGGCGGGCCAGCTGCAGACGTGCCGATTCAAGGCGCTGCGCCCCGGGCTGCGATCCCTGTTGATT
>JAIBJL010000031.1 GCA_020029545.1 Gammaproteobacteria bacterium | reverse complement strand
GACCCATGGCCGCCTCGACGTACGCATACGCGCCACCCGTCGAATGAATACGACTGCCGGCTTCCGCAAAACACAACACCACGAGGCCGATCACGATGGCGCACGCCATATAGGCCAGCGGCGCCGCCGTACCGAGGTTCGCAACGGCCGTGGCCGGCAACAGAAAAATGCCGCTGCCGACGGTGTAGTTGAAAATGTTGGAGGCGAATTGGCGGACGCCCAGTTCGCGCGACAGCAAGGCGTCGGGATTGCTGTCGGCGGACGCGGGCGATGAAGACATGGGTGTGCCAGATGGGCTACGGGCTACGGGCTACGGGCTACGGGCAGGATGACTCAGTCGTGCGGGTCTTGTCACTGCTTCTTCTGGCCCGGGGCCTGTGCCCGCCGGTTTCGAGTCGCTGTCTCATTCAGCTTTCAGCCTCGCTCGCTGCCGCCACTGCGGCTTCGAAGTCACCACCGCTACGCCGCAACTCTGCCAAGTCTGATGCGCTCCATTCGCGCATGACGCGACCGGAAAGCATCAGCGCAGCGCGTTGTGCGTAATGCTCGACGATGTCCAGCGAGTGCGTTGCCAGTAGCACCGCGCTGCCGGCTGCCGTCCGAAGCTGCAATTCGCGTTTGATGATCAGCGCGCTGCGTGGATCCAGGCCATTGAACGCCTCATCGAGTACGATCAATAACGGCTCGCCGAGCAGCGCCAGCAGCATGCACAGCTTTTGCCGCGTGCCGAGCGAGTACGTATCGACATAGTGATCGAAATACGGCGTGAAGCGCAGCGTCTCGGCAAGCGCGATGATATTCGCATCGATCCTCGCCAACTGCTTGGCAGCTGCGTAGACCGCGAGACATTGCCGCCCGGTCAGTAATCCTGGCAATTGGTCGGGCGCGCAGGCGTATCCAAGCCGTCGCTTTCCGTCCGTCATCGTCGGCGCTTCCGCAATTCGGATCATGCCTTGAGTCGGCAGGACGTGTCCGGTAAGACAGTGCAGCAGCGTGCTCTTGCCGGCGCCGTTCGGTCCGAGCAGACAGAACCATTCGCCGGCGGGGATTCGCAGATCGATGCCGCGCAACACTTCTCGCCTACCGTAACTCGCACAGACGGCAACGATTTCAACGGCGTTCACGCAGGCTTCCATATGCATGAGCGAGCGTAATCAGTGTTGCCACCGCCAGGCCGCAACCGCGCACCCATGACTCCACGATCAGCACTAGCAAGATAGAAAGCAGCGTTCTAGTGCTGGAGGGTAGCAACCGATGCCCCTGGCGTATGCCTATCGCCGCTATCATCAGGAACGACACCCACCAAAGGCCTGCTAGATAGATCGCAAAATTCACTCGACCGCCGAGCGAAATGCCCGCTGCCGCAAGCAATACCATGCCCAGGACTTGATGAATCAATGCGCGACGCACGAGTGCCCAGGCGAAAGCCGCGAACGGCAGTGTCGTTGGCCGCAGCCACAGGGCGGCTTCGCGCGCAACGGCGGGCACGGCTCGCGCCAATGCAATCAAATAGGAAACCAACGTCCAGGCCGTGAGAATCGCAGCGCCTAACAGCGCGGATGCGCCTGCCGGCACGCTGAACACCGCGATGAGGAACAGCAGTCGCGAGTTTTCGGGACGATGCCACGCGACCGCCTCGGCGACGGGCCACCGCGCCAGTCCATCCAACGCCGGGGACGTCGATGCAGCGCGGGGTTTGCGAGTGAAGCGCGATGCTTCGCTTCGCATGGCAGGCTTGGGTCGCGGCCACAGTGAGCCGACGGATGCACCAGCCACGCTGCCGATTGCCAGACAGATGGCGACACGCGACAACATTGCCAGCGCCATTCCGTTGACGGCCGCGAGGCCAAGCAGCGCCACTGTCAGAACCGTGGTTTGCATCGTCACCGCCAGTGCAATACGAATTGCAGCGACCGTACGAAACGCTCCCGTTGCAATCGGCGTCGCGACTAGCCACGACCGCGCAGATTCGGCGCGCAGCTGTGCGCGTCGGCGTACGATGAAGGTCAGCGTACCCAATGCCATGGACACGCCAGTCAGACCGGCGTTGCCGTCAATCCATTCAACCGCGATGCGAACCGACGCAAACCGCGCGGCAGCGACGCAGGCCGTCAATACCGCCATTGTCGCAATGACGATCGACACGATGAGCCCGATAGGCGAGCGCGCGCCGTGTCTCACTCGGCGCCATCTGCCGACGAGCGACAGCCTCCAGGCCATCAACAGCACGCGCTCGCCGGCAATATTCATGCGGCATGCTCATCCGGGACGGGTATCGATGCAGTATAGCGAGACGATGATGCTCGCGAGCGTGGCAAGCGTTGCGAAGAACTGTGTCATGCCGCATTCACGTTCGATTTCGAGGAGCGTGAACTACGATTGCATGAAGCCGTTGGGAATGCCGGAGGCGGAACACTCCGCTCGTGAGGGCCAGACGGCCGCCGGGAACGCCGCACCTCGATGTCAGCGCGCGCTCGATGGGCAGACGAGCCGTCGGTCAGCGCGTCTGCAGCCGTTGCCGTTGCTTCTTCCGACCGTCGCCCGTAGCCCGTAGCCTGTCGTCGGTACCCGCTGCTACCGATTCGGAAAGTCGATCGCTATCTTGTCGGCAGCCAGCGCGGCTTCGTGCAGCGCTTCCGACAGCGTCGGATGCGCATGAATCGTCCGCTGCAGATCCTCGCTGCTGGCCGCGTATTCCATGGCCAGCACGGCTTCGGCAATCAGTTCGCCAGCCATCGGGCCGATGATGTGCACACCGAGAATTTCATCGTCATCCACCGCCGCCACGATTTTGCAGAAGCCGGCTGACGCTTCCATTGCGCGCGCGCGACCGCTCGCCGAGAACGGGAACGAACCGATCTTGTAGGCACGGCCGCTACGCTTCACTTCTTCTTCGGTCTGACCGACCCAGGCGATCTCCGGCGCGGTGTAGATGACCGACGGGATGACTTTGTAATTGACCTCGGCGACCTTGCCGGCGATCAGATCGGCGACCATCACACCTTCTTCCTTGCCCTTGTGTGCCAGCATCGGCCCGCGCACCAGATCGCCCACCGCCCAGACATTCGGGGCATCGGTACGGCAATCGTGATCGACCTTGACGAAGCCGCGCTCGTCGAGCTGCACGCCGGTATCATCGCCAAGCAGATTCTGGCTGTACGGTCGACGACCGATCGCGACGACCACCTTGTCGACCTCGACGCTCTGCTCGCCCTTGGCATCGGTGTACTTCAAGGTAACGCCGCTCGCGCCTGGCTGCGCGCCGCTGACCTTTGCACCCAGCCGGATGTCGAGGCCAAGTTTTTTATAATGCTTGAGCGCCTCTTTACTGATCGCGCCATCCGCCATCGGCAGGAAGCTGTCGAGCGCCTCCAGCACGACCACTTCGGCACCGAGGCGACGCCAGACACTGCCCAGTTCCAGGCCGATGACGCCCGCACCGATCACGCCCAACCGCTTGGGCACTGCGTCGAATTCAAGCGCCCCCCAGGAATCGACCACATTCTTGCCGTCGAACGGCAGGCTCTTGAGTTCGGTCGGTGACGAACCGGCCGCCAGAATCACCTGCTTCGCCTTCAATTCTTCCTTCTTGCCGTCCTTGCCGGTGAACTCGACACGATTCCCACTCAGCAACTTGCCGTGGCCCTGCAAACCCACCGCACCAGCGGCTTTGAGCAGGCCGCCGATACCCACGGTCATGCTTTTCACGATCGTCGCGCGACGCTTCTGCATCGCCGCAAGGTCCAGCTCGATATTGCCGACCTTGATGCCATGTGCCGCAAACTCATGCTGTGCACGGTGATACAACTCGGAGGATTCGAGCAGCGCCTTGGAAGGAATGCAGCCGGCGTTGAGACAGGTACCACCAAATGCGTAGGAGCCATCGCGGTTCTGCCAGGCATCGATGCACGCCACTGTCAGTTTGTTCTGGGCGGCACGAATGGCTGCCGGGTAACCCGCCGGACCACCACCGATGACGATCACATCGTACTCAGACATTGAGACTCCGAAGAAAATGGGCTGTAGGCCGTGGACGGTAGGCAGGCGGCTGCAGGCTGTAGGTCGAATGGATCGCGCTTTCTCTATCTTCTGACCGACAGCCTAGCCCGCCACCTGCAGCCTGTTCTCTCTTACAGCTGCAGCAGCAGGCGCGCCGGATCTTCGAGCGCATCCTTGATCGCAACCAGGAATTGGACCGACTCGCGACCATCGACGATGCGATGATCGTACGTCAGCGCCAGATACATCATGGGGCGGACCTTGATCTCGCCATCGACGACCATCGGTCGATCCTGGATCTTGTGCATCCCTAAGATCGCCACCTGCGGTGGATTCAGGATCGGCGTCGACATCAGCGAACCGAACACGCCACCGTTGGTGATCGTGAACGTGCCACCGGTCAGTTCTTCCAGCGTGATCGAACCGTCGCGGGCCTTTTTGGCTGAGTTGCCGACGGCACTCTCCAGTTCCGCAAAGCTCATGTTCTCCGCATTGCGCAACACCGGCACCATCAAGCCGCGGTCGGTCGAGACCGCCACACCGATGTCGTAGTACTCGTGATACACCACGTCGTTGCCGTCGATCGACGCATTGACCGCCGGGAACTTGCGTAGCGCTTCGATCGCCGCCTTGATGAAGAACGAGGTGAATCCGAGCTTCACGCCAAACTGCTTTTCGAACTTGTCTTTGTAGCGTGCCCGGATTTCGTTGACCGCCGTCAGGTCGACTTCGTTGAAGGTTGTCAGCATGGCGGCCGTGGCCTGCGCCTGCACCAGGCGCTCGGCGATGCGTGCCCGCAGTCGGGTCATCGCCACGCGCTGTTCGCCACGCGCACCCGCCGCCGCAGGCAGCTGCACTGCCGGCGCCGACTTCGGTGCAGCTTTTGCCGCCGGTGCCGCATCCTTCGAAATGTGTTGAATCACATCACCCTTACTGATGCGACCGTCGCGACCGCTGCCTGCAATGGCGCCGGCATCGAGCTGGTGTTCTTCAACCATTCGCTTGGCGGCAGGCGCGAGCTTGCCGCTGCTGCCCGTCGCTGCCGGCTTGGCCTCGGGGGCGGACTTCGCTTCAGTGACTGATGCCACGCTGCGCACTGCAACCGCCGCACCGTCGGCCGCTTCCAGAATCGCCAGTACCTGGCCGCTCGTCACGGTGGCGCCGTTGCCGACCCGCAATTCCTTGATCACGCCATTCGACGGGGCCGGTACTTCCAGCACCACTTTGTCGGTTTCCAGATCGACCAGATTCTCATCCCGCGTCACGGAGTCGCCCGGCTTCTTGTTCCAGGACACCAGCGTCGCATCGGTCACGGACTCGGGCAATTGCGGGACTTTGACTTCAATACTCACTTCATCCTTCCTGTCTTACGAATCAATTTTCTGCCGAATCAATTTCTGCTGAGCTGCTTACTTCGATGCCGCCTTCAATCGTGTCGTCTGACGCAGCGACTCCTCGGTGCTGGTCGACCGCAGCGCTGCACCCACCAGACCGTGCTGCTGCTCGGTGTGCATGGCAAAGATGCCCGTAGCAGGCGCCGCCGCTGGCGCGCGACCGGCGTAGAGCAGAACCTGGTCGTGCGAAAGCGGCTCCTGCAGCCGATGACGGATGTGATACCAGCCTCCCTGGTTCTGCGGCTCTTCCTGGCACCAGACGATTTCGCGAGCGTTGGAATACCTGCGAACCGTGGCTGCGTACTCTTCGCCGGGGAATGGATAGAGTTGCTCGATACGCACGATCGCCACGTTCGGCAGCGCATCGGCACGACGCGAATCCAGCAGATCGAAATAGACCTTGCCGGAGCAGAACACGATGCGCGTTACCTTGGACGCATCGATCTCATCGATCTCGTCGATCACCTGCCGGAAACTGCCGCGAGTGAGATCTTCGAGCGGCGACACCGACAGCTTGTGACGCAGCAAGCTCTTCGGCGTCATGATGATCAGCGGCTTGCGGAACGGCTGTTTCATCTGACGCCGCAGCATGTGGAACATTTGCGCGGGCGTCGAAGGCACGCAGACCTGCATGTTCTGCTCGGCACACAACTGCAGGAAGCGCTCCAGGCGCGCCGACGAATGCTCCGGGCCCTGGCCTTCGTAACCATGCGGCAGCATGAGCGTGAGTCCGCACATGCGGCCCCACTTGGCTTCGCCGGAACTGATGAACTGATCGATGATGACCTGCGCACCGTTCGCGAAATCGCCGAACTGACCTTCCCAGATCGTCAGGCAATTCGGCTCGGTCGTCGAGAAACCATATTCGAAACCCATCACCGCTTCTTCGGACAGCAGCGAGTCGATGACCGTGAACCGCGGCTGGCTGGCAGCGAGATTCTCAAGCGGAATATAGGCTTCACCGCGGTTCTGATCGTGCCAAACGGCATGACGATGGAAGAACGTACCGCGCCCGCTGTCCTGACCCACCAATCGTACTTCGAAGCCTTCGGTCAGCAGCGTGGCGTACGCCAGCGTCTCGGCAAATCCCCAGTCGAGCGGCTGCTGACCCGCCGACATTTTCTCGCGCCCCAGCACGATATTGGCAACCTGGCGGTGCAGCGTGAAATTCGCCGGAAAGCTCGTGAGCTTGCCCGCGAGTTCGCGCAACTGTTCGATGCGCACGCCGGTCGGCACCGGCTGGCTCCAATCTGCCCGCTGATATTTCGACCAGTCGACAGTGTGTTTGTTGCCGATCATGCCCAGCGTGTGCTTGGCAGAAGACTTGCCCTCGTCGAGCGAGGTGCGATAGCGCTCCACCATCGCATCGGCTTCAGCCATCGACAGCACGCCGGCTGCAACGAGACGTTCGGCGTACTTCTGCCGGGTCGTCGGCTGCGAACGAATCGTCTGATACATCACCGGCTGCGTCGCCGCCGGCTCGTCGGCTTCGTTGTGCCCGCGACGGCGATAGCAAACCAGATCGATTACCGCATCCTTGTGGAATCGCATGCGGTAGTCCAACGCCAGTCGCGTCACGAACAGCACGGCTTCCGGATCGTCACCATTCACGTGAAAAATCGGCGCTTCAATGATCTTTGCCACGTCGCTGCAATAGAGCGTCGAGCGTGCGTCCTGCGGGTTGGAAATCGTGAAGCCGACCTGGTTGTTGACGATGATATGAATCGTGCCGCCGGTATAGAACCCACGCGCCTGCGACAGCTGCAGCGTTTCCATCACGACGCCCTGCCCAGCGAACGCCGCATCGCCGTGGATCAGAATCGGCACGACCTTGGAGCCTTCCGCATCATTGCGGCGCTGCTGCCGGGCACGTACCGAGCCTTCGACTACAGGATTCACCACCTCCAGGTGCGAGGGATTGAATGCCAGCGCCACGTGCACATTGCCCGCTGGCGTGCGGATATCGGTCGAGAATCCCTTGTGATACTTCACGTCGCCCGAACCCTGCATATGGTTCGTGTCGTAGACGCCCTCGAATTCCGAGAACAAGGCCTGCGGCGACTTGCCGACCACGTTCACCAGGACATTGAGTCGTCCGCGATGCGCCATACCGAGAATGACTTCTTCGACACCGCACACACCGCCGCCCTGCTGAATCAGGTCATCGAGCATCGGAATCAGCGCATCGCCGCCTTCCAGCGAGAAGCGCTTCTGCGCGGGATATTTAGTCGCCAGGTACAGCTCGAGGCCTTCGGCCGTCGTGAGGTGCCACAACAGCGTCTTGCGCTCGTCGGCCGACAGACGCCATTGAATGCGGCTTTCCTGAAAACGTTCCTGCAACCACAGCCGCTCCGTCGATTCGGAAACGTGCGCGAACTCCGCACCGATCGGACCGCAGTAGATCTGGCGCAGCATCGCGACGATGTCGCGCAGTTTCATGCGCTTGGGAATGGCTTCGGTACGGCCGCCGGTGTGGAATTCCGTATCCAGGTCGGCATCCGACAATCCAAAGTGCTTGAGTTCCAGCACTTCCGGCACCGGGCGCCGCATCAAGCCGAGCGGATCGATGTCGGCTAGCAGATGACCGCGATTCGCATATACCTGGACCAGCCGGGACACGGCACCCTGTTTCGCCGATGCATCGCTCGGCACGCGCGCGTCGGACACCGCCACCGGCGCGAAGCGCGATTCGCGCGCTCGGCGGGCCAGTTCATCGCGGATCGGACCATGCGCAGTATCGGCGGCCTGCCCCCCAGGCAACTTGCCGAAGTATTCGCGCCAGTTCGGCGCAACCGCTGCCGGATCGGCCAGATATTGCTCGTACAGGGATTCAACGTAGGGGGCGTTACCCGCTCCCAGAGGGGTAGAGTCGAGCAAAGCCCGCAGAGAGTCGCTCATTTCGTTCGCAAGTTCCTGTTTATATAAGAGGAAGGACTGAACGGACCGGGGGAAAAATGGCGGCTAGTGTAGCTGAACCGTCCTGCAGTGAAAAACATTAAAGAGATGATCGAACGATTTTCCTACTGCCTGCGTTGAATGCTCGGCAGGCCGCCCATATACGGCCGCAGCACTTCTGGCACTGCCACGCTGCCATCGGCCTGCTGGTAATTCTCCAACACCGCAACCAGCGCCCTGCCCGCCGCGACGCCCGAGCCATTGAGTGTATGTAACGGCTCTGGTTTGCCCGTTTCGGGATTGCGCCAGCGTGCCTGCATACGCCGCGCTTGGAAGGACTCGAAATTGGAACACGAAGAGATCTCGCGATATGCCTGCTGACCAGGCAACCACACTTCCAGATCGTAGGTTTTCGCGGCACCGAACCCGATATCTCCGGCGCACAGCGCCATCACGCGATACGGGAGTTCAAGTCGCTTCAGCACTTCCTCGGCGTTGCGTGTCAGCGTCTCCAATTCGGCATAGGAATCCTGCGGGCGCACCAGATGTACCAGTTCGACCTTTTCGAATTGATGCTGGCGAATCATGCCGCGCGTGTCCCGCCCGTATGAGCCCGCCTCCGAACGAAAGCACGGCGTATGCGCGGTATAGCGCTGCGGCAGCGCAGCCGCCTCGACGATCGTATCGCGTACCAGATTCGTAACGGGGACTTCCGCGGTCGGAATGAGATACAGCTTGTGTTCGCCCTGCACCGCAAACAGGTCTGCTTCAAATTTCGGCAACTGTCCGGTACCCGTCATGGACTGCGCGTTGACCAGATAGGGCACGTACAGTTCGGTGTAGCCGTGCTCACCCGTGTGCAGGTCCAGCATGAACTGGATCAGGGCGCGCTGCAGCCGCGCAATCGGCCCATTCAGTACGCTGAAACGCGCACCCGAAATCTTGCCGGCGGCCGCAAAGTCCATGTAGCCGAGCGACTCGCCGATCTCGACATGATCCTGCGCTTTGAAGCCGAGTTCGCGCGGCGTGCCCCAACGGCGCACTTCAACATTGGCGTCCTCGTTGCGGCCTTCGGGCACACTGGCATGCAGCAGATTCGGCAGGCCCATGACCAGATCGTCGAATGCCGCTTGCGCGACGAGCAGCTCTGCCTGCGCCTTGGCGAGTTCCTCACCCAAGGACTCGGCCCGCTGCAGCAGCGGCGCAATATCCTGTCCCTGGGCTTTGGCCTTACCCACCGACTTGGCCTGGGTATTGCGCTCATTGCGCAACTCATCGGCGCGCACCTGCCATTTCTTGCGCGCTTCCTCGATCGCGTTGAGTTGTGCCACGTCAAGCACGAAGCCGCGTCGGGCCAGGCCAGCGGCGACGGCAGCGGGATCGGAGCGGAGTAACTTGGGATCGAGCATGTTGGAAGAAGGGTGAGTGGTGAATCAGTGAGCGGTGAATAGTGAGCGGTGAGTGGTGAGTGGTGAGTGGTCAGAGCGGAATCGGAAATGGGGAATCGACTGCAAGGCTCGGATTCAGAAAGGACTTTGTCAACAATATTTCACATTGCGCTGAAGCTAGCAGCTTGTCGACAGGCTGCTATCAGCGAGATGTACTCCTGCGCATCCCTTACTCCTTCGCAGATTCGCCGTCTGCCCACTCGCCACTCACTAATCACGACTCACTCTTTCGTCGCTTCTCCAGCGCTTCGGCGATCTTGATTTCCAGGCCGCGGGGCGCGGGCTGGTAGTAGCGGCGCGGCTCCATCCCTTCGGCAAAGTAATGTTCGCCGGCAGCGAACCCGTCCGGCTCGTCATGGGCGTAGCGATAACCCTTGCCGTAGCCCAATGCCTTCATCAGCCGGGTCGGCGCATTGCGCAGATGCTTCGGCACCTCTAGCGATCCCAGCGATGTCGCGTCTTCCATCGCTGCACCGAATGCGGTGTAGACCGCATTGCTCTTAGCTGCGCAGGCAAGAAAGACGACGGCCTGGGCAATCGCCAGTTCGCCCTCCGGGCTGCCGAGTCGCTCATAGACTTCACAGGCTTCCAGCGCCATGGTGAGACAGCGTGGATCGGCGTTACCGATATCTTCCGAAGCCATTCGCAAAACGCGCCGTGCGATATAGCGCGGCTCGCAGCCACCGTCGAGCATCCGGCACAGCCAGTACAATGCCGCATCCGGATCACTCCCGCGCACCGACTTGTGCAGTGCCGAGATCTGGTCGTAGAACGCCTCGCCCTGTTTGTCGAAGCGACGCAGACCACCACTTGCCACCTCGGCAGCAATCTTCGGATCGATGCGCGGCGGAGCCGTGTCGGCCGACAGGTCGACTGCCAGTTCGAGCATATTGAGCGCCCGACGCGCATCGCCATCCGCGGCACGTGCGATGACTGCGAGGGCATCGTCGTCGGCGACGAGCGCCGGTGTCTGGGCGCGAAATCCGTCGAGCGCACGGTCCAGCACCTGCCGCAGCTCGACTTCAGACAGGGCGCGCAGGACATAGACGCGAGCGCGCGACAGCAATGCATTGTTGAGTTCGAAGGACGGATTTTCGGTGGTCGCACCGATGAACACGAGCGTGCCGTCCTCCACCCACGGCAGGAAGGCATCCTGCTGCGATTTATTGAAGCGATGGACTTCGTCGAGAAACAGTACAGTGCGACGGCCGTTCTGATCGCGTGACGCCTGCGCGCGCTCTGCGGCCGCGCGAATATCCTTTACGCCAGACATCACTGCCGACAATGCAATGAAATCGGCATCGCAGCTCGATGCAATCAAACGCGCCAGTGTGGTCTTGCCGGTACCGGGTGGACCCCACAGCACCATCGAGTGCAAATGGCGTCCTTCGAGCATGCGGCGCAGCGGTTTGCCGGGCCCCAGCAAGTGCGCCTGCCCGGCGTAATCATCGAGATTCTGCGGCCGCATCCGATCGGCGAGCGGTCGGGCATCGACCTGCGTGCCGACTGCATTCACCATCGCTTGACCTTGCTCTCGAACCATTCTGCCCAGTGTCCAAGCCCGAGCCAGGCAGCACCAAGACCCACCGCAATGCCGACTGTATTGGCAATGACGTCGTGATAATCACGAGAGCGGCCGAAATGCATTGCGCCTTGCAGATACTCGATGATGAGACCGAACAAGAACATGCCAAGGGCAATGTGCAGGTAACGCGAGCGCGGGTAAATCCCTGCAAACCACAGCGTCAGTGCGATATAGCCGACGATGTGCTCGATCTTGTCGCTGACGCCGAGATGAGGCAATTCTTTCGCCGGCATCAAACTGACATAGGCCGCCGCGATCAACAGCATCCAACCAAGCACCAGCCACAGGTGCGGATGTCGCAATAGCCGCATCACCACGGCTATTTCTTCGCCGCCGGTGTCGGATCGGATGCGTCGCCGATCACGTCCGCGCCGGGCGGCACGGTGAACACGAATCGCGCGGCATCGAGTGTCGGGTTGCGTGCGAAATCGCTGAATTCGAGCGTGGTGGTCTGCCCCAGCTTGTCCGCAAGCTGCATGAAACGCAGATCCTCGCCGCCGAACCCCAACCGCACCCATTTGAAATCGGTGTCATTGCGCTTCGGTTCGAGCTTGACCCACTGCACGTCTTGCTCCTGCGTGGTCTGCACAGCGGTAAAGTTGTCGTCGAGCTTGCCTGCGCCGCTCAGCAACATCGCCGGCGTTGCCGACAGCGTGTTGTCGAGCGCCCGCACCGTCACCTGTTCGAGATCCGCATCGTAAAGCCACACGCGCTTGCCGTCGGCGACGATAGTCTGCTCGTGGGGTTTGAGATAATCCCAGCGAAAACGATTGGGACGCTTGATCGCCAGCGTGCCGGAAGATTCATCGGTGATCTCACCGGCACGATCCGTGAGCGTCTGTTTGAATTGCGCCTGCAGTCCCTCCAATCCCTGCAGGAATTTTTCGACACGTTGCTGGCCGGCCTGTCGGGCGGCGTCGGGGGCGGCAACAACGAATGGCGACAGGCCGATCAGCAGCGCAGCCGCGACGGCTTGCACCGGGAGTTGCCAGTGCCTCAGTGAGTTGACGTTCAGAGTCATTCCTCGGGTGGCGGCGGCGCGAGAATTTCACGCGAACCGTTGGATTGCAGCGGACCGACCAGGCCGGCGATTTCCATGGATTCGATCATGCGCGCCGCACGGTTGTAGCCGATCTTCAGACGGCGCTGCACACCCGAGATGGAAGCCTTGCGGCCTTCCACGACAATCTTCACGGCTTGATCGTAGAGCGGATCCTGCTCCGCATCGCCGCCCTCGCCGCCTTCCTCTTCGCCGTTCTCGCTGATCATGCCGGCGACGCTGCCTGCGCCGGGACCGTTGAGAATTTCCTCCACGTAGCGCGGTGGCTCGGAGCCTTTCAAAGCATTGACGACACGATGCACTTCGGCATCGGAGACGAACGCGCCGTGTACGCGGGTCGGCACGGAGGTACCCGGCTGCAGGAACAGCATGTCACCGTGGCCCAGCAATTGTTCGGCGCCCATCTGATCCAAAATCGTGCGCGAGTCGACTTTGGCGGAGACCTGGAACGCAATACGGGTCGGGATGTTCGCCTTGATCAGACCGGTAATGACATCGACCGACGGACGTTGCGTAGCGAGAATCAGATGAATACCGCAGGCGCGCGCCTTCTGCGCCAGACGCGCAATCAGTTCCTCGACCTTCTTGCCGACGATCATCATCATGTCGGCAAGCTCATCCACGATCACCACGATAAACGGCAGCGGCTCCAACAGCGGAATATCTTCCATGATGATTTCCGCCTGCAGCTTCTGCATTTGCTTGATCAGCAGCGGGTCGCGAATGGGCTGACCGGATTCCTGCGCGTCCTTCACCTTCCGATTGAAACCGGCAAGGTTACGCACGCCAAGCGCCGCCATGACCTGATAGCGACGTTCCATCTCGGCCACGCACCAGCGCAACGCGTTGGCGGCTTCCTTCATGTCCGTGACCACCGGTGACAGCAGGTGCGGAATGCCTTCGTACACCGATAGTTCCAGCATCTTCGGATCGATCATGATCAGGCGCACTTGCTCGGCGCTCGCCTTGTACAGCAACGAGATGATCATCGCGTTGACTGCCGTGGACTTGCCCGAACCGGTCGTGCCGCCGACCAGCAGGTGCGGCATACGCGCCAGATCGGCTACGACCGGCGCGCCGCTGATGTCCTTGCCCAGTACCAGCGCCAGCTGCGAGGTCACTTCATCGTAGGTGCGCGACTTGATGATCTCGCCCAGCGTGACGATCTCGCGCTTCTCATTGGGGATTTCCAGGCCGACGGTCGATTTGCCGGGAATGATTTCGACGATGCGCACGCTGATCGTGGAAAGCGCGCGGGCCAGATCTTTCGCCAGGTTGCTGACCTGGCTGACCTTCACGCCGGGTGCCAGACGCAGTTCGAATCGCGTAATAATCGGACCGGGATGCACCTCGACGACTTCGGCTTCGACACCGAAATCGCGCAGCTTGATCTCGACCAGGCGTGACATTGCTTCGAGCGCTTCGGCGGAATAGCCGCCCGCCGCCGGCGGCGCATCGTCGAGTAGCGAGAGCGGCGGCAATTCCTTTGACGCCGGCCGCTCGAATAGCGTGACCTGGCGTTCCTTCTCGACGCGCTCGCTCTTCTCCACCTTGGGAACGACGGGCTCGATCTTTGGGGCAGGACGCGCGGCCGCGCGCTTTTTTTCTTCACGAATGACTTCCGTGCGCGCTTCCTTCACTTCGCGACCGGCCTTGATCTCCCGTGCATCGGTAATCCTCGAATGCAGCCATTCGACGCCTTTCAGCGTGGCCCGACCGGTGCGATCCATCAACTCGATCCATGAGAGCCCCGCGAACAGGGAAACGCCGGCCAGCCACAGCGCCAGCAAAATGAGCGTGGCGCCAAGGAAACTCATGCCGCCCTGCGCGCCCTGGCCGATGAAGGCACCGAGTACGCCACCCGCGGTATTCGGATAGCTCTGCGCGTTGAAATGCAGCGTGGCCAGACCGCAGCTGGTGATGAGTGTGATGACAAATCCGGCTGTGCGGAATGCCAGCGTGGCGCGCGACTGGGCCTCGCTCTGGTTGCGCCCTTGATAGAGCAGCCACCCCGTCAGGCCGATCATGACCGGGCAGAGAAATGCCGACACACCGAACAGCAACACCAGCAGTCCCGCGAGATGCGCACCGAAGGGGCCGATGACATTCGAAATCGGACCGGGCTCGCCGGTGGTCGCAAACGAAGGATCGTTGACGTCGTAGCTGAGTAGCGCCGCCAACACGATCACGGCCACCGCACCGAAAATCCAGAGCGCACTCTCGCGCAGGGAACGCACTACTGCAGGTCCGAGCCGCATGCCGCCGTTGCGCGCTTCCGCTGATGTTGCCAATGCCGTGTTGCCTCGAAACTCGCGTCAGGAGTCGATTATAAACGATTGATATTGAACAGGAGACAAGTCGGCGAAGCTTCAGGCATTGCCTAGTGTGGATCTGCCGACACAACTTGAGATCGCACTCGTTCCCGCTTGCGGTTACCCTCATCGCGTCGCATGCCTTGCTTCACGAGACTGTTTCCTCCCGGCGATCGATGTCATCCATTGAAGCGGACTATTTTACCGCCATGTGCCGCTTTACTTACCATGTGCGCCCCATGTGCGACGCAACTGGCGCGACGCGGCCGATCGGGTGCGCTCGGACCCTGTTGGACAGGCCACCGTCGGTACGGCTCATCGTCCACAAGGCAAGGCACCGGCGCGACCGAACGAACTTACATCGCTGAACTTTCGAGGTGAATGATACATGACTGCTCCCCGCCACTCGCGCGTGCTGATCCTGGGATCCGGACCTGCCGGCTATGCAGCCGCTGTCTACGCCTCGCGCGCCAATCGCAACCCGCTGCTGATCACCGGGCTGGAAGAAGGCGGACAACTCATGACCACCGTCGAAGTCGACAACTGGCCTGGCGATCCGCACGGTCTCACCGGCCCCGGCCTGATGGAGCGCATGCGCAAGCACGCCGAACGGTTCAAGACGGAGATCGTGAACGATCATATTCACAAAGTGGATTTGTCGCAGCGCCCGTTTCGCCTCGACGGCGACCGCGGCGGCTATACCTGCGATTCTCTGATCGTCGCCACCGGCGCGACGGCCAAGTATCTGGGCCTACCCTCGGAAGAAGCTTTTCGCGGCCGCGGCGTCTCCGCCTGCGCGACGTGCGACGGGTTCTTTTTCAAGAACCAGCGGGTCGCGGTGGTCGGTGGCGGCAACACCGCCGTCGAAGAAGCACTGTATCTTGCGAAAATCGCGTCGCACGTGACGCTGGTGCACCGACGCGACAAGCTGCGCGCCGAGAAGATCCTGCAGGAGCATCTGTTCGAACACGAACGTAACGGCAAGGTGCGCATCGTCTGGAATCACGCGGTCGAGGCGGTGCTGGGCGATGACAGCGGCGTCACCGGTCTGCGTGTCGCGCCCACTTCCGGCACCAAGGCGCAGGACCTGGATGTCAGCGGTGTGTTCATCGCCGTCGGTCATGCTCCCAACACGCAGCTCTTCGAGGGACAGCTGGAGATGAAGAATGGTTACCTGATCGTGAAATCCGGCCTCGGCGGCAACGCCACGCAGACCAGCGTACCCGGCGTATTCGCCGCGGGGGATGTCGCCGACCATGTCTATCGACAGGCCATTACGTCGGCAGGCACCGGCTGCATGGCCGCGCTCGACGCCGACAAGTTCCTCGAGCAGTTCGACGCCGCCGGCAAGCACTGATCGCCACGCTGCATGCCCTGTCGTATCGTCAGTTCGCTTGCAGCAGTCGATGCCGTGCAATGGAACGCCCTGCAACTCCAAGGCAATCCGTTTCTGCGACACGAATTTCTGCGTGGGCTGGAGCTGCAGCACTGCGTCGACGGCGATACCGGCTGGCATGGCAGCCATGTGCTGCTCGAAGACGCCTCGGGTCGACTGCTAGGCAGCATGCCGCTCTATCGGAAAGACCATTCCTGGGGCGAATTCGTCTTCGACTGGAGTTGGGCCAAGGCCTATACCCAGGCGCAGCTTCAGTACTATCCCAAGCTGGTCAGCATGGCGCCATTCAGTCCGGTGCCGGGCTCGCGACTGCTGGTCGCTGACGGTGAGCATGCGTTGGACATTCGTCGCCAACTCATCGACGCAGTCATCGAACAGGCGCGTACCCACTCGCTGTCGTCGATCCATGTGCTGTTCACAACGGACGCAGAACGCGAACTGCTCGCTTGCAGTGGCTTCATGCTACGCAAGGATTGCCAGTTTCACTGGCACAACCGCGACTTTCATCACTTCGATGAATTCATGGCGAGCTTTCGTGCCGAGAAGCGCAAGAAGGCCCTGCGCGAGAGGCGTCGGCTACAGGAAGGCGGCGTCAGTTTCCGTACCCTGCACGGCGATGAGATGACGCCGGAACTGTGGCGAATCGTGTTCGGCTTCTCGGCCGCCACCTTCGAAACGCGCGGACACGAGCACTACCTGAACGAAGGATTCTTTCGCAGGATCTCGGCAGCGCTGCCGAAGTCGATCATGGTCAAGCTCGCTATGCACGGCGGTGCGCCGATTGCCGCCGCGATTTTCTTCCGCAGCCACGACACGTTGTACGGACGTTACTGGGGCGCCGCGGACAACTTTCACAGCCTGCATTTCGAAACCTGTTACTACCAGGGCATCGACTACTGCATCGAGCATCGCCTGCAGCACTTCGAACCCGGCACGCAGGGCGAACACAAGATCGCCCGCGGCTTCGAGCCCACGGCGGTATGGTCGGCGCACTGGATCGCCGACTCCCGCTTTCGCCGCGCGATCGACCAGTATCTCGGTCAGGAACGTCCGGCGGTCGACGCCTATATGCAGTCGGTGCGCGAGCATCTGCCCTTCCGGCGTGACAATGAAATATCACAGCCGACGCCCCAATGAATAAAATGCGAATAGAATGCCCTTGCGACTTCAGTGGCAATCGATTCGTGACGTGAACTGGAGGCTTCGTGCGCGGTTCGATCGTCTGGTTATCTGAGCGCGATTCACCGGATGCTTTCCCGCCGGTCAAACTGGCATTGCGCGAACCCGATGGCTTGCTGGCTGCCGGTGGCGATCTGTCGCCCCCGCGGCTGATCGCCGCTTACCGGCGCGGCATCTTCCCCTGGTATTCGCAGGGCCAACCTATTCTGTGGTGGTGCCCCGATCCGCGCGCGGTACTGATTCCATCGGAATTCAAGACCTCGCGCAGCCTGGCGAAGAATCTGCGCAATCGCGGCTGCACAACCCGGGTCGATACCGCGTTTGATGCGGTCATTGCCGCCTGCGGCAGCGCCGAGGTTCGACCCGGTGGCACCTGGCTGTCTCCGGAAATGCGCGCGGCCTACAGCGAGCTGCATCGGCAGGGATATGCGCATTCGTTTGAGACCTGGCTTGGCGACAGGCTGGTCGGCGGACTGTACGGCGTCGCCATCGGACGCGTGTTCTTCGGTGAATCCATGTTCAGTCTGGAGCGCGATGCGTCGAAGATGGCGCTACGACGACTGTGCGACGAACTCATCGCTCGCGACTTTCACATGATCGATTGTCAGATGGCGACGCCGCATTTGCTGAGTCTGGGTGCCAGTCTGCTGCCGCGAACCGACTTCATTCGCCGCCTGGGCATCCATGTCGACATTCCGGCGCCAGCGGGCAGCTGGGTCATCAGCACTGCACCTCAAGCCCTCGGCGACAGCAATTTGCCCCTATCCTCGATGAGCGCGCGCACGCCACCGACCGAATGATGCGGCGGCAGGCAAGTTTCATTGCATTAGGCAGAGCCTTTATGCACAATTCGCGCGCTTTCCAGTCGACCGACTGGGCAAATACCAACAGAGAGTGCATGGCGAAAGAGGATGCAATTCAGATGGAAGGGCGTGTCGTCGATACGCTCCCCAATACGACGTTCCGCGTACAGCTGGCCAATGGCCACACTGTGACTGCGCATATCTCCGGCAAGATGCGCAAGAACTACATTCGTATTCTCACGGGCGACCAGGTGACGGTGGAACTCACGCCGTACGATCTCACCAAAGGCCGCATCATTTACCGCGGGCGGTAATCACACCAATAGACCGCGGCCGGTAGCCGCGGTGATTTCGACCGGACGCTTGCCGTCAGGTTGACATAGCAAAATAAAAAGGCCGGCAATGCCGGCCTTTTCATTGGGTTGAACCCCGCTGCGACGAATCAGGATGAACTGCCTTCCAGCAGCGGCTGCTCGCTGTCGGCGCGCACGTCGACCTTGAGCTTGTCATCCTCACCAACCGACACGAAGGCGTGACCGCCGCCGGCCAGGCGACCGAACAGCAACTCCTCGGCCAGCGGACGCTTGATGGCTTCCTGAATGACACGTGCCATCGGACGAGCACCCATCTTCGGATCGTATCCCTTACCCGCCAGCCATTCGCGAGCGGCGTCGTCGACATGCAGCTGCACACCCTTCTGTTCCAGCTGGGCCTCGACTTCGACCAGCAGCTTGTCGACCACGCGTTGAATTGTGCGCGGATCCAGGCCGTTGAACTGGATAATCGCATCCAGGCGATTGCGAAATTCCGGCGAAAACAGCCGGCGCAGCGCCTCCATGCCATCGGTCGCGTGGTCCTGCGGCGTGAAGCCGATGGATGGCCTGTTCATCTCGAAGGCGCCAGCATTTGTCGTCATCACGATGATCACATGGCGGAAATCCGCCTTGCGGCCGTTGTTGTCGGTGAGCGTGCCATGGTCCATGACCTGCAACAGCAGGTTGAATACATCCGGATGCGCCTTCTCGACTTCATCCAGCAATAGCACCGAATGCGGGTGCTTGTTAATGGCCTCTGTCAGCAGGCCGCCCTGATCGAACCCGACATAGCCGGGCGGTGCACCGATCAGGCGCGACACCGTGTGCCGCTCCATGTATTCCGACATGTCGAAGCGAATCAGCTCCACACCCAAGGCAATCGACAGCTGGCGCGTCACTTCGGTCTTGCCGACGCCGGTCGGACCGGCGAACAGGAACGAACCGACGGGCTTGCGCTGATCGCCCAGGCCCGAACGCGACATCTTGATCGATGCCGCCAGCGATTCGATCGCGGTGTCCTGGCCGTAGATCACCAGCTTCAGATTGCGCTCGAGATTCTTGAGCGTATCGCGATCGGTCGTGGATACATTCTTTGGCGGAATACGGGCAATGCGGGCCACTACATCCTCGATCATCGGCGTCGTCACCGTGGTCTCGCGCTGTTCGATAGGACGCAAGCGCAGTCGCGCACCGGCCTCGTCGATCACGTCGATGGCCTTGTCCGGCAACTGACGATCGTTGATGTGACGCGCCGACAATTCGGCCGCCGCCGAGAGCGCATCATCCGCGTACTTGATGCCATGGTGCTC
>JAIBJL010000242.1 GCA_020029545.1 Gammaproteobacteria bacterium | reverse complement strand
CCCAGGCCCCAGGTTCCATGTCCTTTCCGCAGGCAGGTACTCAATGACGGTGACGAGCAATACATCGGCAGACCAGTTGCAAGGCTTACCCGCAGGACATGGACTGCGCCGTATCCTGGTGAAGCTATCCGGTGAAGCGCTCATGGGCGACGAAGACTACGGCATCGATCCGAAGATGCTGAAGCGTGTCGCCAACGAAATCCGCGAGGTCATGAGTCTGGGCATGCAGGTCGCCGTCGTCATCGGTGGCGGCAACATTTTTCGCGGCGCCGGCCTGGCGCGCTCCGGCATGGATCGCGTCACGGGCGATCACATGGGCATGCTGGCGACGGTGATGAATTCGCTGGCGATGCAGGATGCCATCGAAGCCATGGGACTGCATGCGCGCGTGATGTCGGCGATCCGCATCAACGAGGTATGCGAGGAGTACATTCGCCGCCGTGCCGTGCGTCATCTCGAAAAGGGCCGTGTCGTCATCATGGCCGCCGGCACCGGCAATCCGTTCTTTACGACCGATACGGCTGCCAGCCTGCGGGCAATCGAGATCAATGCCGATCTGCTGCTCAAGGCGACCAAGGTCAATGGGATCTACTCGGACGATCCGATGAAGAATCCGGCAGCGACACGCTACACGCGGCTGACGTTCGATAAGGTGCTGACCGACCGGTTGAATGTCATGGACGCGACCGCCATTGTGATGTGTCGCGACAACAACCTGCCGCTGCGCGTGTTCGACCTCACCGCGCCCGGCGAACTGCTGCGCATCGTGCGCGGCGAAGACGTCGGCACTCTGGTTACCAACGCCAACTGATTGCCCGGCCGCATCCGGCCTGCGGAGTACGATCATGCTCGAAGACATCAAGAAGGATGCCGTGGACCGCATGCAGAAATGCGTTCTGTCATTGCGCAACGAATTGAAGCGCCTGCGTACCGGCCGCGCGCATCCGAGCCTGCTGGATCACATTCGCGTCGAATACTACGGCAATGAAGTGCCGCTCAATCAGGTGGCGAACGTGGCGCTCGAAGACGCACGTACCATTACGGTCACTCCCTGGGAGAAGCAGATGGTACAGGTGGTCGAGAAGGCCATCATGAAGTCCGACCTGGGCCTGATGCCGAACACGGCCGGCACGGTGATCCGCGTGCCGATGCCGGCACTCACCGAGGAGCGGCGCCGCGATCTGACCAAGGTCGTGAAGCACGAAGCCGAGAACGCACGCGTCGCGGTGCGCAATGTGCGACGCGACGTGATGAACGATCTCAAGGACATGGTGAAAGAAAAATTGCTGGCGCAGGACGACGATCGTCGTGCGCAGGAAGACATCCAGAAGCTTACCGACAAGTACGTCGCCGAGATCGATCAGGTGCTGGCGGAAAAGGAAAAGGAATTGATGCAGATCTGAGGGGTCCGGATTCTCACACTGGCCCGACCATGGCTGCACCGATCATTCCAAAACACATCGCCGTTATCATGGACGGCAACGGCCGCTGGGCGGCGAAGCGCGCGCTACCGCGTTCCGCGGGTCACGGCATGGGCGTCAAAGCCGTCAAGCGCATTGTCGATGACTGTGCGCGGCGCGGCGTCGAGGTGCTCACCTTGTTTGCGTTCTCCAGCGAGAACTGGAAGCGACCGCGCGAAGAAGTCTCGATGCTGATGGCGCGGTTTCTCGAAGCGCTGGATAGCGAAGTCGAAGAACTGCATAAGAACGGCATCTGTCTGCGGTTTATCGGCAGTCTCAGTCAGCTCTCGACCGCGCTGCGCGAGCGGATCGAAAAGGCGGCGGAACTCACCGCGGCCAACACCCGAATGACACTCGTGATCGCCATCGCGTACGGCGGTCGTTGGGACATTGCCGAGGCAGCTCGGGAACTTGCCCGCCGCTGCGTTGCCGGAGAAATGACGGTCGATGCCGTTGACGAGTCCGCCGTCGGACAAGCGATGTCGCTGAGCGGATTGCCCGATCCGGATCTGCTCATCCGCACCGGCGGCGATCAGCGCATCAGCAATTTTCTGTTATGGAACCTGGCCTACACCGAGCTGTATTTTTGCGACACGCTGTGGCCGGACTTCGGCAGCAAGGAACTCGCTGCGGCCGTGGAGCAGTTCGGTACCCGGCAGCGCCGCTTCGGCCTCGCGCCCGAGCAGACGGAGAAGCTGTAGATGCTTCGGCAGCGGGTGATCACGGCGTTGATCCTGGGAACGGTCGTTCTGCTCGGTATTTTCCTGCTGCCTCCTACAGCGATCTTGCTGGTCGTCGCGGCGCTGATTCTCGCGGGTGCCTGGGAATGGTCGGCATTTACGAAAGTGCAGGGTGCCGTGGCGCGCGTTGCCTTCCTGGTACTGATCGCGGCAGGCATGGCAGCGATGTGGTGGGTCGGCCCGAGTTCACCGCGACTCGAGAACGTCATGCTGGGTACCGGGATGTGGTGGCTGATTGCCTTGCTGTGGGTGGCCTTGTTGCCGGCTGTGATCAACCCCGGCAGCGCAGCGCTGGCGGGCATCTTGGTGCTGCTGCCCGCTTGGCTGGCGCTGGTGCGCCTGCATGCATCGAGTCCGCAATTGCTGCTGTTCGTGTTGCTACTGGTGGTGGCTGCCGATGTGGGTGCCTATTTCTCAGGGCGCGCCTTCGGCAGGCACAAGCTGGCGCCGCGCGTCAGTCCGGGCAAAACCTGGGAGGGTTGTGCCGGCGGATGCGCGGGCGCGATGCTGATGGGGCTGGTCGGCAGCGCCTGGTTCGGCTTCAGCGTGGGACCGTTTCTCGCCCTGTGCGCCGTGGTGTTTGTCGCTTCGGTGATCGGCGATCTCACGGAAAGCATGTTCAAACGGCACGCCGGACTCAAGGACAGCGGTTCGCTGTTGCCCGGTCATGGCGGCGTGATGGATCGTATCGACAGCGTGACGGCAGCAGCGCCGATTTTTCTGCTCGGGATCGAGCGCCTGGGTTGGTGGCGTTGATGACGATGCCTCCGCCAGTGCGCGTCGCGGTGATGGGCTCGACCGGCAGCATCGGGGTCAGCACGCTGGACGTGTTGGCACGTCATCCGGATCGCTATCGCGTGTTTGCGCTTACTGCCCATCGCAATGCGACTCGACTGGGCGAGCAATGCCTGACACATCGACCGACATTCGCCGTAGTGGATGCAGCAACGGATGCGACGGCCCTACAGCAGCAACTGCGCAGCGCGGGCGTGGCGACGCAGGTGCTGTATGGCAGCGATGCACTGACGCACATTGCCGCGCACGCGCAGGTTGACGTAGTGATGGCGGCAATCGTCGGTGCGGCAGGATTGCAGTCGACACTCGCCGCCGCGCAGGCCGGCAAGCGGATACTGCTCGCCAACAAGGAAGCGCTGGTCATGTCGGGCCCGCTGTTCATGCAGGCCGTGCGTGAAGGCGGTGCGACGCTGATTCCGGTGGACAGCGAGCACAACGCGATCTTTCAGTGCCTGGTGGGCGATCGCAGCGCGGCTGCGTCGCAGGGCGTGAAGCGTGTCTTGTTGACGGCGTCGGGTGGGCCGTTTCTGCGTACCCCCTCCGCAGCCCTGCACAGTGTTACGCCGGATCAGGCCTGCGCGCATCCCCGCTGGGTGATGGGTCGTAAGATCTCGGTGGATTCAGCCACGCTGATGAACAAAGGTCTGGAACTCATCGAGGCATGTCTGCTGTTTGGTTTGCCCGCCGCGCAGGTCGAGGTGGTCGTGCATCCGCAAAGTATCGTGCACTCGCTGGTCGAGTACTGCGACGGCTCCATGCTCGCTCAACTGGGCAATCCCGACATGCGCGTGCCGATTGCCCACGCGCTGGGCTGGCCCGATCGCATCCACTCCGGTGTAGAATCGCTGGACATCGTTCGCGCTGGCAGTCTGGAGTTCGAAGCGCCGGACCTTGAGCGATTTCCCTGCCTGCAGCTGGCTCGAGCCGCAGCCGTTGCCGGCGGCACCGCCCCGGCTGTTCTGAACGCGGCGAACGAGGTTGCGGTCGGTGCGTTTCTCGATCGCCGGCTGGCATTTGTCGAGATTGCCCGGATTATCGGCACGGTTCTGCAGCAGCATCACGCCGGTGCGTCCGGGTTGATGCCATCGGCCGTCTCCCTGGAGGATGTGTTGAAGGCCGATCAATGGGCACGACGACAGGCGCTGGTCGCCATATCGCTCGCTGCCGGAGCAGTTGCATGATGTCTCCCAGTGGTTTTGTCGACTACCTGTTCTACGCCGCCGCTTTCGTGGTGGCGATCGGCGTGCTGGTCACGGTGCATGAGTTCGGTCATTTCTGGGTGGCGCGTAAGCTCGGCATCCGCGTGCTACGTTTTTCGATTGGCTTCGGTCCGCCGCTGTGGCGGCGCACTCTGGGCAAAGATCCGGTCGAATACATGGTGGCGGCGCTGCCGCTCGGCGGCTATGTGAAACTGCTTGATGAACGTGAAGGCACCGTCACCGCGGAGGAGGCGCCGCGGGCATTCAATCGCCAGCCTGTCTGGAAGCGCGTCGCTGTCCTGCTCGCGGGTGTGGTGTTCAACCTGCTGTTCGCGATTTTTATCTACTGGATATTGTTCACGGCCGGCGTGCCGTCGCTCAAGCCGGTGGTCGGGGAAGTGACACCGGGTTCGTTCGCGGCGCAGGGCGGATTGCGGTACGAAGACCTGATCCTATCAGTGGGCGGCGAGCCGGTGACGACACTCGACGATACGGTGCTCATGCTGGTGCGGGACATGGTCGACGACGGCGCGATCCGACTGCAGGTACGCGGCGTGGATGGCGCCGAGCGTGCGGCGACCATTGATGTGGGCGATCGCAGTCGCCAGCTCACCGAGCCGGATGCCCTGTTTCCGGGGCTGGGCTTCGACTTCTGGCGACCGCGCGTCGCCGCCGATATTCGCGACATCGTGGCCGACAGTGCGGCAGCCAAGGCCGGTCTGCTCAAAGGCGATGAAATCCTGAAGTACAACGATATTGCCATCACCGATTTCGGCCAGCTTGCCAGCCTGATCGAGGCCGCACCAAATCAGCTGGCCACGCTGCAGGTGAAGCGTGCGGGCGCGACCCTGGATGTGCCGGTGACAATCGGTGAGACCGTCGTCGGTGAGCGACATGTCGGTCGCATCGGCATTTCGCCTTCGAATCGCATTCTGGATACGGGCCGCACCATTGCCGAAGTGCAGACGCTGCAGAAGTACGGCCCGCTGGAGTCGTTGGGCGCGGCTTCCGCCAAGACCTGGCAGACCTCGATCTTCACCTTGCGGATGCTGGGTCGCATGTTTATCGGCGATGTCTCCTTGAAGGCCATGTCCGGTCCCATCAGCATTGCCGAGCTGACCGGGTATGCTGCGCGGCAGGAATGGCGTTCGTATCTGACGGTGCTGGCAGTGATCAGCATCAGCCTGGCGATCATCAACCTGTTGCCGATTCCGATTCTCGACGGTGGACAGATCGTTTTTCAGCTTGCGGAACTGGTCAAGGGCGCACCGGTCTCAGAGCGTGCACTGATGCTGAGCCAGCAGATCGGCATGGCGATGATGCTGCTGTTCATGACGCTGGTTTTCTATAACGACATCGCCCGACATCTGAACTAGAGCAAAGCCAATCTGATGCGATTGAGAGCAATAATTCACGCGACGCTTGCGCTCGCGGCGGGCGGCGGCACGCTGATTTTTCCTGCCGATGAAGCGGTCGCGCAGCTGTTGCAGCCGCAATCGCGTGTCAGCGAAAGCTTCACGGTCGGCGATATCCGTATCGAAGGTTTGCAGCGCATTACCGAGGGTACGATCTACAACTATTTGCCGGTGAACATCGGCGACCAGTTGGATTCGCGCCGCATTTCGGAAGCGTTACGAGCAATGTACGCGACAGGATTCTTCCGCGATGTCGAGCTGCGCCGCGATGGCGGTACGCTGGTGGTCGCCGTGCAGGAACGCCCCTCGATCGAAAGCTTCGAGATCAAGGGCAACAAGGACATCAAGACAGAAGACCTGCAGAAATCGTTGCGCAACGTCGGCCTGGCTACCGGCAAGACATTCGATCAATCCGTGCTCGATGAAGTGAAGCAGTATCTTACCGAGCAGTATTTCTCGCGCGGCAAGTATGCCGTGCGGGTGGATGCCAAGGTCGAAGACGTTCCCGGCAACAAGGTCAAGATTGCCATCGACATCGTCGAAGGCAAACGCGCGCGCATCCGCCAGATTAACGTGGCAGGCAACACTGCCTTCGACGATAAAGATCTTCAGGAAGAGTTCGAACTCAAGACGCCGAACTGGCTGTCCTGGTACAAGCAGGATGATCGCTATTCGCGTGAAGCGCTCGCCGGCGACCTGGAAAAGCTGCGCTCGTACTACATGGACCGTGGTTACGCGAACTTCGCCGTGACGTCGACGCAGGTGGCCATTGCACCGGAAAAAGACGACATGTTCATCACGGTGAACGTGCAGGAAGGCGATGTCTTCAAGATATCGGAAATCAAGCTCGCCGGCACCATGGTGATTCCTGAATCCGAGCTGCGCCGGCTGGTGGTGATGAAGCCGGGCGATACGTATTCCCGCAAGCAGATCACGGCGTCGACCGAAGCGATGAAGCTGCGCCTGGGTGTCGACGGCTATGCCTTCGCGACCATCGACCCGGTGCCGCAGCCCAATCCCGATACCAAGGAAATCTCCCTGACCTTCGTCGTCGATCCCAAGAATCGGGTGTACGTGCGCCGCGTCAATTTCAACGGTACGACGGGTGTGAACGATGAAGTGTTCCGTCGCGAAATGCGCCAGCTCGAAGGTGCGTATCTGTCGAATGCGGCGGTCGAACGCTCCAAGCAGCGTATTCAGTCGCGGCTGCCGTTTATCGAGAAGGTTGAAGTCGAGTCGAACCCGGTCGCCGGCACCAACGACATGGTCGATGTCGATTTCGAGCTCAAGGAAGGTCTGCCAGGCCAGTTCGGTGGTGGTATCGGCTATTCCGCGTCGCAGTCGGTGATCCTGAACGGCAATTTCACGCACTCGAATTTCATGGGTACCGGGCAGCGCGTTCAGGCGGAAATCAATTCCGGGCGGTATTCGAAGAGTTACACTTTCTCGCACACCGACCCGTACACCACCATCGATGGCGTGCGGCGCACCGTGTCGCTGGGCTATCGCGACGTCACGCAGTTCACGTCGGAGACGTCGGATTTCGATACCAAGACGCTGACCGGCGGCGTGACCTACGACTATCCGATCACCGAGTATCAATACCTCAGCATCGGCGGATCGATCCAGCAGGCCGAACTCGCCGTGACCCAAGGGGGTAGCGCACCGGAGGCGATCGATTGGGTCCAGGCCAACGGCAACCCCACCTCGCGCTGTGTCGAGTATTACCTGGGTGAGGATGGCACTTGCGACGCCACCGATCCGAATACTCACGACTACAATCTGTTTTCCACCAAGTTCACGACTTACGAACTTAACGCCGGCTGGAGCTATGATTCGCGCAATCGCGCGATTTTCGCCACGGCGGGCATGCGCCATCGCTTCAATGTCGGCTACACGCTGCCGG
>JAIBJL010000241.1 GCA_020029545.1 Gammaproteobacteria bacterium | reverse complement strand
TGCACATCCCGCGGCGGAGCGTACGCTTGTGCCCATGGTCGAATCCGACTACGTAGCTCAACCCCTCGCAGTGCAAGGCGGTGCAGCGACCTTCGAGGCTCGCATGCAGCGTATGCGAATCGGTTTGAAAGGTCCGCAGGCGGCAGCGTGGCTGCAGGAGCGCGGCTTCTCGATTCCACAACGCGCGAACGCCTGGACGACGGTCACTTCCAGCGAGAACGACGTGGTGATGCGCCTGGGTCAGGCCGAGTTCTTTTTCGAGCAGTCTGTGCATGCCACCGAATTTCGCACCCTCGCGGAAGCGCTGACGACGCCGATCCCCGGCGTCTATCCGGTGCTGCGCGAAGATCGCGCCTTCATGCTCAGCGGGCCACGCGCCGCCGATGTGCTGGCGGAAGTTTGCAATGTCCATTTCGACAGTTTGCTGCTGCATGAGCAGCATGCCGTCATGACGATGATGATTGGCGTTGCGGTCACTGTAGTACCGCAGGGTAATGTTGCTCACCGCCGCTATCTGATCTGGTGCGATCCCAGCTTCGGCGACTATCTGGCGTCGTCGCTGCAGACCGTGGTCGCAGGGCTCCGAACTTCCGGGGAGGCAGCATGAACACAGCGACAGCCAAAGAGTTTCTGCGCAAACACGACGTCAGGCTCGTGCTGGCGCAGTTCGTCGATATTCACGGTGCGGCGAAGGCGAAGGCGGTACCAGTCGAGCATCTCGACATGGTGCTGGGCGACGGCGCGGGTTTCGCCGGCTTTGCACTGTGGGGCTTCGGGATGGGACCGCATGGTCCCGACTATATGGCTGTCGGAGATCTCGACACGCTCAGCCTGATTCCATGGATGCCTGGCTACGCGCGCATCGTGTGTAACGGCGTCGTGCGCGGCAAACCCTATCCCTACTGTTCGCGAGTGGCGCTGAAGAATCAACTCGACAAGCTCGCCGCGCGGGGCCTGACCTTGTTTACGGGCATCGAGCCGGAGTTCATGCTGCTCTCGCGCAACTCGGAAGGACGGCTCGGACCGTGCGATGCGACCGATCAACTCGACAAGCCCTGCTATGACTACAAGGGTTTATCGCGTGCCGGCGGGTTTCTCGACAAGATGGTGACCTCGTTGCGCGCCGTCGGCATCGATGTGTATCAGATCGATCACGAGGACGCGAATGGCCAGTTTGAAATCAACTTCACGTACGCGGATGCGTTGAAGAGCGCCGACAACTTCACCTTCGTGAAGATGGCCGCCAGTGAAATTGCGCGCGAGCACGGCATGATCGCCACATTCATGCCCAAGCCGTTCTCGAATCGCACCGGCAGCGGCGCACACTTTCATCTGTCGATCGGCAATGCGAACACGAAGAACTTGTTCTTCGATGCCGGTGATAAACAGGGACTGTCGTTGTCGCCGATGGCCTATTACTTTCTCGGCGGCGTGCTTGAACACGCCCGCGCACTCACGGCGGTGTGTGCGCCCACGGTGAACTCGTACAAGCGCCTCGTCGTCGGACGCTCGTTGTCGGGTGCCACCTGGGCACCTGCCTATGTGGCTTACGGCGACAACAACCGCACTGCCTGCGTGCGCATTCCCGGCGGGCGTCTGGAATTCCGATTGCCCGACTCAGGTTGCAATCCCTACCTGGTCACGGCGGCGTTGCTCGCGGCGGGCATGGACGGCGTGGACCGCAAGCTCGATCCCGGCAAGCCGAATAACTCGAATCTCTACGAGTACTCGACCGCGCAACTCGCCGCCGAAGGCATTCGCGTGTTACCGCAGAACCTGCTCGAAGCCGTCACGGAGTTCGAGAAAGACGAAATCCTGTGCGGCGCGCTGGGCGCAGATCTGTCGAAAGAGTTCATCGATCTCAAGCGCATGGAATGGACCGAGTACGCGCGGCATGTGTCGGATTGGGAGACGAGTCGGTATCTGGAGTTTTTTTGAGGTCGTGGGGCTTGGGCCATGGGGCCCGGGTAGGAATTGAAGTCTGTTCTGTTTGCTGTTCGTGCCCAGGCCCCGCGCCCCAGGCCCTGCCTATCTCGAGGTTTCAAGAATGTGCGGAATCGTCGGTCTGTTACTGAAAAATCCGGCACTGCGGCCGCATCTGGGCGAGCTGATGGTGCCGATGCTGATCGGCATGACGGAGCGCGGGCCGGATTCGGCAGGGTTGGCCGTGTTCAGTCAACCTGTGGGCGATTCGCTGTTCAAGATCAGCGTGTACGCAGGCGAATCGAAGGTCGACTGGAACGCGTTCATCGACGCGTTGCGGGCGGCATTCGCGACGGCGCAGTTTCAGATTCGGGCAATCGCCAATCATGCGGTCTTGACGACCAGCGCTGCGCCCGATGCCATCGAGGAATGGATTGAAAAGTATCGCCCCGCGTTGACCGTCCTGTCCGCGGGTAGATCGATCGATCTCTACAAGGACACCGGTACGCCGGGCGAAATCGCCGCTCGCTATGAATTTGCGAAGCTGCAGGGGACTCACCTGGTGGGCCACACGCGCATGGCGACTGAATCCGCCGTAACGCCGGCACATGCACACCCCTTCACCGCCGGCCATGACTTCTGCCTGGTCCACAACGGTTCACTGTCGAATCCTTACATGCTGCGTCGCAAGCTGGAGCCTTTCGGGATTACCTTCGAAACCGACAACGACACCGAAGCGGCTTGTCGCTACTTCGAGTGGCGTTTACGCGAGGGTGATGATCTGCCTGCCGCCGTACGACGCGGCTTCGCAGAGCTCGATGGGTTCTATACCTTTCTGATGGGTACCGACGATCAGTTGGCGCTGGTGCGCGATGCCTTCGCCTGCAAGCCGGCCATCGTTGCCGAGACCGATGACTACGTCGCGGTGTCTTCCGAGTTCCGCTCGCTTGCGCATCTTCCCGGAGTGCGCACGGCGAAACTGTTCGAGCCCAAGCCGCAGGAGGTCTATTCGTGGAGGATCTGAGGCAGACGGCGACCGGCTACGGACTACCAGCGACGGCCAGAAAAGAAGCCATCAGGACATTCGATCTTGCCACCCATACCGTGCGTGAACTGAATCAGTTCCTGCACAAGGAGTTAGTGGCGAGTGGCGTGACGAAGGTGATGGTGTCGAATCCCGACGGTGCGCATTCCATTGCATGCGGCGTGAATGCGCCGGTCGACATCGAGATCAATGGTCATGCGGGTTACTACGTTGCCGGCATGAACAAGCACGCGCATGTCGTCGTCAATGGCAACGCGGGTCCGGGGGCGGCCGAAAACATGATGTCCGGGTTGGTGCGCGTGCGTGGCTTCGCATCGACGAGCGCCGGTGCTTCCGCGCGCGGGGGCTGTCTGATCATCGAGGGCGATGCCTCATTGCGATGTGGCATTTCATTGAAAGGTGCGGACATCGTCGTCGGCGGCAGTGTCGGCAGTTTCTCGGCATTCATGGCACAGGCCGGTCGCATGGTGATCTGCGGCGACGCCGGCGATGCCTTGGGCGATTCGTTATACGAGGCAGTCATCTACGTGCGTGGCGAAGTGAAATCGCTCGGCGCCGATGCTCGCTATGAGGAGATGACTGCGGCGGACTTCGGGACAGTGAAGCAGCTGCTCGACCTCGCCGGGTTCGATTATTCGCCGCAGGAATTCCGGCGCATTGCTTCTGCGCGCCAGCTGTATCACTGGAATGCCGATGCGCAGCAGGAATACTGAGCGGAGGGCTACGGGCGACGGGCTACGGCCAGAAAGGAAGTCCAAAATTTCTGCCCAGGTCCCATGCCCCAGGCCCCTTCAAGAGACACACCATGTCGATCAATGAACTGAACGCATCGCGCGCTGCCGACGCTGGCCAACATCCGCTTTCTCGCGAAGAGTCGGCCACGCTCGATCGTCGTGCGATCGACTATGTGCAGCGTGCGGCGGCGACCGGGTTGTATGAGATCCGCGGGCTCGGTGCGAAGCGCGCGGTACCGAATTTTGACGATCTGGTATTTCTGGGCGCTTCGTTGTCGCGCTATCCGCTCGAGGGCTATCGTGAGAAGTGCAGCACGCGCACATTGCTCGGGACGCGCTTTGCGAGCAAGCCGGTGACATTGGAGATACCGATCACGATTGCCGGCATGAGCTTCGGTGCGCTGTCTGCGAACGTGAAGGAGGCGCTCGGCCGCGCCGCGACCGAAATGGGAACGTCGACCACGACCGGCGACGGCGGCATGACGGCAGAGGAGCGCGATTCATCGAAGACGCTTGTCTACCAGTGCTTGCCGTCGCGCTACGGATTCGATCCCGACGATGTGCGTCGTGCTGATGCCATCGAGATCGTGATCGGGCAGGGCGCGAAGCCTGGCGGCGGCGGTATGTTGCTCGGACAAAAGGTGAACCCGCGCGTGGCCGCGATGCGGACCTTGCCGCAAGGCGTCGATCAACGTTCGGCCTCGCGTCATCCCGACTGGACCGGGCCCGACGATCTGGCCATCAAGATTCGCGAACTGCGTGAGATCACCGATTGGGAAAAGCCCATCTATGTGAAAGTCGGTGCGACACGCGTTTTCAATGATGTGAAGCTCGCGGTGCATGCCGGTGCCGATGTGGTGGTCGTGGACGGCATGCAAGGCGGTACCGCAGCGACGCAGACCTGCTTTATCGAACATGTGGGTATTCCCACATTGGCTGCGTTGCGGCAGGCAGTGGACGCGCTGGAAGACCTCAATGTGCGAGGCCAGGTACAACTCGTCATCTCGGGCGGCATCCGCACCGGGGCGGACGTGGCGAAAGCATTGGCGATGGGGGCAGATGCGGTATCGATCGGCCAAGGTGTGCTGGTCGCGCTCGGCTGCAACAGTGAGACTTACCTTCAGGGCGATGAGCATCTCTCGGCGCTCGCGGACTATCACCGGCTCGGGACGGCGCCCGGCTTCTGTCATCACTGTCATACCGGAAAGTGTCCCGTGGGCGTGACCACGCAGGACCCGCTACTCGAACAGCGTCTGCAGCCATTGGTCGGCGCGCGTCGTGTGCGGAACTATCTCAAGACCTTGAACATGGAGTTGACCACGATCGCGCGTGCCTGCGGCAAGCAGGATGTGCATCACCTGGAACGTGAAGACCTGGTGGCATTGACGGTGGAGTCCGCCGCCATGGCGCGGCTGCCTTTGGCGGGTACCACATGGATTCCAGGCCATAACGAGAAGTAAGTAGTTCGCCGGTATCGCTTGCGAAACGTACACGATGTAGTGCTCGCGAATCGGATACAGGACACTATTAAAAGTTCAGCTATCAAGCTTTGATAAGGAGGTCGGCTATTAAAAGTTTTGCCTGGAGCCTCCGTTGAAGCGACAGCCTTTCGGCGAGTACGAGTAACTCGAAGTGATCGATCACTTCATGTTGAGATTGGTCCGGGTCCGTTAGCCTGCCCGCTGGCCCTATTCCCAAGGTGCCCTTCAATGAGAGCTACATTCTAAGAGACCTGGCCTTGACAGGAGGCCACATTGTCCCGCATCGTGGTTGCATGCCACTTCACCCTGTGCTCGAGGAGCGACTGAATGCCGCGCTCGTTGTCGGTCCTCCGACGCTGCTGACTCGGCGAGACGCGCGTTTGCCGGCGGTGCCGGGCAAGGCGCACGCCGTGATTGGCATGCGCCGAGCAGGCAAGACTACCTTTCTGCGTCAGCTTCTCGCCGAGCGAAGGGCTGATCTGCCTCCCGAACGAGTGCTCTATCTCAGCTTCGATGACGACCGGCTGGCCGGGATCGCGGTGGATCAACTCGGATTCATGCTCGAAGAGTTCTACCGGCGTTACCCGGCGTTGCGTGCGCGTCAACGTGTTCTCTGGCTGTTGGACGAAATTCAGTTGGTGCCTGGCTGGGAACGCTTCATCCGGCGCGTCATGGATTCCGAGCAGGCGGAATTCGTTGTCTCCGGCTCTTCTGCGCGGATGCTCTCACGCGAAGTGCATACCTCTCTGCGCGGGCGCGGAATGGAAACTGTGATTCGCCCCTTCAGCTTTCGCGAATTCCTGCGGCATCGAGGCGAGGAACCGGTCAAGCCTGCACGAAGATGGACTGCAGCAGAGCGCTCGCTGGTCGAGAAGCGATTTCGTGAGTTCCTGGTCGAAGGCGGGTTCCCGGAGGTGCAAGGTCTCGCGACTTCACTCCGGATCGAACTCCTGCAGGGCTATGTGGATACCGTCCTGTTCCGCGATGTAGTGGAGCGTTTCGAAGTGTCGCAAGTGACTGCGCTGCGCTGGCTGGTGCGCCAGTGCTTACGCAATCCGGCGGGAAGCTTCAGCGTTCACAAACTGACGCAGGATTTGAAATCGCAGGGGCACGGCGTAGCGCGGGACGCGGTGAACAGCATGCTCGGTCATCTCACCGATGCTTTCTTATTGAGCGCTGTGCCGATCGCCACGGACTCCGAACGCAAGCGCAACAGCAACCCCCGCAAGATCTATCCGGCGGATCCCGGCCTCATTCCTGCGTTCGATGTCAGCGGGCGCGTCAATCTGGGACATGCCCTGGAGACGGCAATCCTGAATGAGCTGGAGCGCCGCAAAGTCGAAGCAGGCTACGTCAAGACTGCCGACGGCTTGGAAGTGGACTTTCTTGCGCGCTACCGGGATGCGGGCGAGGAACTCATTCAAGTATGCGCGGACCTAAGATCATCTGAAACCGCCGCGCGCGAGCTGCGGGCACTCGCCGCCGCCGCACGGGAGCATCCGCGCGCACGTCGCCGCTTACTGGTTCTCGACCGTGGCGCCGCCGGCGAAATCGAAGCGCCGGATATCGAGGTGCAGCCGGCATACGAATGGCTGCTCGGCGAATCGTAGCAATGACGATATCGAGCTTGCGCCATCGCTTCGCATCGAATGCGGCAGTTCCAAGCGACGTCTGACTGGAACTCAATGGAAGACAGTGGCTTTCCATGGAATGGTCGGGGTTACAGGATTTGAACCTGCGACCTATACGTTCCGAAGCGATACAGGTTTTCAATGAAGCCCACCATGCCTCAGGCGGCGCCGACTTCAATCCGGTCGGCCAGCAGCGTTCGGATTTCGCCGACGCACGAGCCGCAGTTCGTTCCCGCGCGCACTTTCTGGCCTACTTCCGCTGTGGTGCGTAGCTGATACTTGGCGATCGCATCACAGATGGTTTTGCGGCCTACGCCAAAGCAGGAGCACACCACGGGTCCCGTGTCTGCCGCAGCGTTCGGTGCCTGACCGACCAACAGACCGGCGCGATCGATGCCGGTCAACCGCGTTTTGGCGAACAGACCGGACAGCCAGGTGCGCGACGGCAGATCCTGCCGCGAGGACATGAACACGCACGCCTCGATCCGATCATCGACCAGCAGCGCGCCCCGGTAAATGCCCGCATTGATATCGGAGTACTCGAGCCAGTCGGCGTGCTCCTGCTCAGCTTTGAACAGCCGGCGCGCCCAGCTCGTCCAGTCGCGGTGCACCCGCCGTCCGGCAATTTCGTAGCGGTAGAACTGCGCGCCCTTAGCCATCGTCCACCAGGTCAGATCGATGTGCTGCAACGGTTCGCGGGTC
>JAIBJL010000571.1 GCA_020029545.1 Gammaproteobacteria bacterium | reverse complement strand
ATCGTCCTCGGTGCTGAGCAGCGCAAGGCTGCGCCAGTGGAGGCGACCGACTTCGCGTCAGTGACTGGACAAGGGGTTCGCGGCCGGGCCAATGGTCGCTCACTGGCATTGGGCAACGCTGCCTTGATGCAATCAGACGGCGTCGCAGCCGACAGTTTGACCCCGATGATCGATCCACTGCGTCTGGAAGGCCGCACGGTCATTTTCTTGAGTGTCGATCGGCAACTTGCGGGCGCCATCGCTGTGGGCGATTCCATCAAGGACTCGACGCCCGCAGCGCTCGACGCATTGAAGCGCGAGGGGTTGAGGCTGGTGATGTTGACGGGGGACAACCGGGAGACGGCGCAGGCGGTTGCGTCGACATTAGCCATCGACGAAGTCATTGCTGAAGTACAGCCGCAGGACAAATCCAATGTGATTGAACGACTGCAGGGCCAGGGCCGGCGTGTTGCGATGGCGGGCGATGGTATCAACGATGCGCCTGCGCTGGCACGTGCCGATGTGGGGATCGCGATGGGAACGGGCACCGACATCGCGATGGAGAGTGCGCAGGTGACGCTCGTCAAAGGCGATTTGCGCGGCATCGTGCGTGCTCGTCAGTTGAGTCGCGCGACGGTACGCAATATTCGTCAGAACCTGTACTTTGCGTTTGGCTACAACGCCCTCGGCATCCCCTTGGCCGCAGGCGTGTTGTATCCGTTTACCGGTTGGCTGTTAAGTCCGCTCATCGCCGCACTGGCCATGAGTCTGTCCTCGGTGTCGGTGATCACCAATGCGTTGCGGCTGAATCAATCCACGTCGGGTTAACGTGGCGCGGGTAGGATTGTTGTCTTGCCAGTCCATCGAACGTCCGGCACGATCGCGCCGGCCAGTGAAATGACTCTGAATTTGGTATGGAGTGAACGACGTTTCCCTCTGCCTTTGGGATCGAACCCGCCCGGTCGGACGTAGCAGGCGAGTTCGGTTACAAATATTTATTCTTTTCCGCCTCGCTCCACAGGAGATGGCTTTCCGGCCATTGGATGTGCAATGCGATCATTCGGCGTACCATTATCGACTCTGCACTCGCCGTTGCGGCGCCAGCTGTTGCTTTTGCCGGTCATGTCCGTGCCCGTCGCATTCCTTGGTCATAGGGCCTGCGCCTTGGCGAGCACCACACCGTGCGTCGCTGATCTGAAAATCCAGAGCGATGGCGATTTTCTGGCGTTTACACCCGAGGAATTGACTTGCCAGACCGAAGCTCAGGTGCGACTTTGGTTTCACCACGCCGGCAAACGCGTCATGCAGGAACATAACTGGGTGCTCGTCATGCCTGGTAGCGAGGATGCCGTCGAGCAGGCGGCAATCCAGGCAGGAGAAAAGAGCGGATGGCTGCCGCGCGGTGATGAGAACGTTCTCGCCGCAACGCCGATGTGTGGCTTGGGTAAGACTGAAATGATCGAGTTTGTGGCGCCCGCGCCCGGGGACTATCCATTCATTTGTTCGTTTCCGGGGCACGGCGCTGAGATGCGTGGTGTACTGCATGTGACACGATGAACAAAGCTGCAGGAGTATCGAACGTGAAGAAGACGAATGAATGGCTGCGGGCCCTGATGGTTGCGTGTGGTTTGTTGCTCGCGGTGGCGCTGCCCGCACAGACGGCGCTGAAATCGCCGCAGACTGTGAAAACGGGTCTGCGCATCCTCAATCAAGTTGTCGGCCACACGGGACGGCTCATCGCTGCGAAGAGCTACGATCAGGTGCCTCGCGAGGCAGGTGAGTTCACCGACGGCGTTGCAGTCCTTCGCGAGGGACTTGCCGGCGAACCCGCTGCTTTCAAGGCCAAAATCGAACCGTTGATTGAAAAAGCATTGAAAGCTTCGAGCGCGATGGTTGATGCCGCCAAGGCGGGAAATGAAGCGACCCTCACGACAACTCACGATCAGTTTGCCGCAGCCGTGAAGGTCGTCATCGAGGCATTCCCCGAAGATCTGCGCCCCAAGTCTCGTGCCGGCAGCCCGCCGCCCGCTGGTGTCCCCGGTACTCCTTGAACGCCTCAACTTCTGTGGTCTGAATTTATCGTGCGGTCGTCGCTGGCGGGCTCTCGGCCGGACGAGAGGTGAACGCGCGTCGCTGACAGTAGTTGGGAAGTGTTCGTAGCGCGCGCTGATTTGCTGCCTCGGTATGGTCTAGCAACTTGCTGGAGCATTTACCATCAACGACGATCAACGTGTTCTTGCCGGTCCCCGGTGTCGTGCCCGTTATCTTTCTTAGCGCGCCGGCTCGACGTTCATTTTCGTTGGCGCTTACCGCGATCCACCTTCTGTCATATCAATGACGATAGCCGGCAAGGCTGACGACGTCACCGTCTACGTGCCGTAGCATTCCACGTCAGCCAGCATCGTCACGAATTGGTGCGGCAAGGAAGCTACCAACGCATTCGAAACCGAGAACGCGGATCACCCGCACTCGCTCTACGCCCGAGAGTTGCTGCGCCGGTACGAAATCGGAGTGGTCGATCAAGTTAAGGGGAAGACCGTAGCCGGCGGGAAGGTTCCGCATGCCGCTCGCTCCAGCTATTCGGAATACTCGCGTCATCTCCATCCGAACAGCAGGTGCCTCAAAACTGGCTGATTCTCACGGCCTTCGTGGGCATGAATCAGTTGCAGGCGGCCTTCACGGGATTCTGCCCGCTGGCCCTCATCCTCAAGAAACTCGGCGTTGCCCCAGGCGCGGCGTTCAACTGAATATGCGCGGCGTCATTCAGGTTGCGGTACCGGCAATCGTCATCGCTGCCACGCTCGCACTGGCCGGCTGCAGCGAAAACGGACCGGGAAGGGAGCAGGCGGTCACTCAGGGCTTCGCGATCGAGTCGATCGTGCTGAAGACACAGCGCATGCCGCTCGAACGCCGACTCGATGGCACGATCGAGGCCGTCAACCAGGGCACGGTAGCTGCGCAGACATCCGGCCGCGTCATCGAGATTCTGTATGACGTCAACGACTTTGTGCCGGCCGGCGCCGTGCTGGTGCGCCTGCGTGCTACCGAGCAGCGGACAGGTTTGTTGCAGGCGGAGGCGGCGTTGCGCGAGGCCAGTGCCCGCGAAGCGGAAGCGCAGGTGAAATATCAACGGATTGCCGATATGTACGACAGGAAGGTCGTCGCCAGGGCCATGCTCGATGAAGCCACGGCAAATCGGGATGCCGCAGTAGCGCGTTTGGCGGCAGCTCGGGCTGCACGAGAGAGCGCACAGGAAGGCGTTGCTTATACGGAAATCCGTGCGCCGTACGCCGGCTTCGTTACCAAGCGCCTCGTGCAGCCAGGCGAAACCGTCAGCCCCGGCACGCCCATCATGAGCGGCCTGTCGTTGCAGTTCCTGCGCGTGGCTGTGGATGTGCCCCAGTC
>JAIBJL010000570.1 GCA_020029545.1 Gammaproteobacteria bacterium | reverse complement strand
GACCAGGATAAGGCATTGGCCGTCAACGCCTTAATGTTCAAGGGTGCGGGTAAAGCCAAGGGCGACTTCGCTCGGACCTCGGAAAGTGCTGCCAACAAGGAGCGCCAAGCTACCGCTGCGATGGCCAACACTAACGCTATGATCGGTCAGAAGATGCTGCCGGTTAGCATGGCGCTAACCCAGGTCAAGCTCCGGCTAGCACAGGTCCTGGCGGGACAGGTCCTCCCAGCATTCATGGCGCTCGGGAAGTGGATCGGTCAGAACAAGGCTCTCCTGCTTGCAATCGGGATCGGCATTGCAGCAGTGCTGGTTCCAGCATTCATCGCATGGGCGGTGGCGGCCGGAGTGGCGGCGGCAGCAACCATTGCGGCGACCTTCCCATTGATCTTGATTGGCGCGGCGGTAGCGGCAGTCGCGTTTCTGGTTATCAAGAATTGGGGCAAGATCAAGTCGTTCACGGCAGCGGTGTGGCCAGCCATCCAACGGATGGTGGCGGCCGTGTGGAACTGGATCAAGCGCAACTGGCCTTTGCTGTTGAGCATCCTCACCGGGCCTATCGGGGCGGCCGTGATCTTTATCGTCCGGAATTGGGCGAAGGTGAAGGCTGCAGCAGGGGCAACCGTCTCCGGGGTGATCAGCTTCTTCAGCCGACTACCAGGGCGGATCATCTCATTCGTCGCGAGCATCCCTGGGCGTATCCGGTCGATCTTTGCGGCGGCTGGAACGTGGCTGCTTCAGGCTGGTCGTAATATCATCCAGGGGTTGGCCAATGGCATTATGGAGCGGATCAATGCCGTCCGGTCGGCGATCGGTAACGCGGTGTCGAGTATCCGCAACATGCTGCCTTTCAGTCCGGCTAAGGAGGGTCCGCTCTCGGGCAGGGGCGACCCATTCCAGGCAGGGCAGCGGATCAGCGAGCGAATCGGGCGGGGTATCGCCAGTCGCAAGACCGGAATCGGCGACGCCCTGGGCGGTTCAATGCAGGGTGGAGGTCCTGCAGGGGCTTCTGGTGGGGGAGGTGGCGTGGTTGTCCTGCAGATCCAGCCCGGCGGCGGTGAGCTGGATGCTATGTTCATCAAGTGGTTGCACAAATCAATTCGGACCGGGCGGATTGTTCTGCGCTAGAGGAAGGACAGGCTAGTGGCCCACAGATACAAGAGTTGGAATGGTGCTATGCCGACGACCGCCGCTCTGCCAGCGGTCACGACCGGCACCGCTATCAAGACCATGCTGCAGCTCGCGACTCCTTCCACGCGACAGATCCAGCTTGTCGAATGGGGCTTTACGCTGGACGACCCGCCCGGTGCGGACGCGGTGTTCGAGCTGCTTGAGGTCGATGTGGCGGCGACCGTGACCGCGCACGTGGCGTCCGGCGTCATCAAGACGATCCCTGGTCAGCCTGACTCGCTGCTGACGCTGGGGGCGAGCGCGACCGGGTACTCCGCATCTGCGGAGGGTGTACCGACCGCGAGCCGGCTGTTCGACGCGGTGGGGATGTCGTCGGTGTCGGCTGAGGCCGCGCCGTTCCTTACCTACCGGCACCGGTTCGAGGATGGCGAGGAGTCGCTGGTCGCTGTGTCCAAGTTCCTGCGGATTCGGGCGACCACCCCAACCACGGCCGTTGACATGCGCTGCTGGGTTGCCTGGGACGAGTAGATGCCCGCTGCAGTCCGACCAGTCATCAGCCGAAGGCGCTCGCCGCAGCGCGTTCTGAGGGCTCCATTCGCGAGCGGCCCAATCCTGCCGGCGTTCCCGGAGGCGCCGCTCGCCATCAACGTTAAGATCCTCGTTGACGGGTCGTGGCTCGACATCACGTCGTGGGTGTACGGCCAGGACCGTGCACAGATCGAGATCAACCGGGGAAGGTCGGACGAGGCCAAGCAGGTCGAGCCGTCTCGCGCTGGGTTCCAGCTCAATAACCGCGACGGGCAATTCAGTCCGCGCAATCCGACCTCATGGTTGTACGGGAAGATCGGCCGCAATACCCAGATTCGGATCGCCATCGGCGCTGACATTCGGTTCTCCGGGGAGATCAGCGAATGGCCGCAGCGGTGGGACGAGTCCGGCCGCGACGTGTACGTCCCGATCGAGGCGTCGGGCATCTTGCGCCGTCTCAGCCAGGGTGCCACGCCGCTCAAGTCGACGTGCTACCGTGGCTATACGTCGGCGACGTTCACCCCGGTGGCGTACTGGCCGTGCGAAGAGGAAGAAGGCGCCACCGAGATCGCGTCCGCGCTCGGCGGGCCACCGATGTCGCTGACGCAGGCCGGTGGTGCTTTCGGAGCACCAGATTTCGGAGCAAGCTCCGTATTCAAATGTTCCGCGCCGCTACCAAACATCTCGGGTAGTCAGTGGATAGGAGCCATACCTGTCTATCCCGTACCGTCGCCTGCCAGAATCCAGGTGTGGTTCCTGTTGAGCATCCCCGCCGCTGGGACGCTCAACAACCAGGGCGTCTTCCGGCTGCGCACAACGGGCTCGATCGAGCTGGTCGACCTCGTCTACCTCACGACTGGCGACTTCGCGTTCCGCGCCTACGACACTGACGGCACCCAAGTGGCGAACTCGACGATCAATTTCAACCTCGACGGCAAGGTCATGCGGGTCAGCGTGACCCTGAACCAAAACGGCGCTAATGTTGATTGGAGCGTCGACGTGCTGGAGGTCGGGGCGTCCTCAGTGGGTGGTACTGGCGCCACGATTGTCGGACAGACGATCTCGCGGGCAGTGGCCATTACCATGAACCCAGGTGCCGACGCGCTCGATGTCGTTGTCGGCCATATCT
>JAIBJL010000569.1 GCA_020029545.1 Gammaproteobacteria bacterium | reverse complement strand
CAGGGACGAACAGAAGCGAGCGGCATTCGCCGCAGTGTCGTTGGTACTCATGGAAATCCTCGGTTGGAAGGCAATGCAGACGCATTGCCGAACATGACGTGGTGCGACACCTCAGAACGAGGAAGCCGCACCCTGGTAAATCAGGCGCTCACCCAGCAGGGAGTGACGCCGAGGGCGGGACGTATGCGCAATCCTTACGTCGTGCCCGATCTAGAGCAACCCCTTCTCCGCAAACGAGACAAACTCGCCGCCGGCGAAGACGAGGTGATCAACCAACTTCACGTCGACCAGCAACAGCGCGCTCTTGATCGCGCCGGTCAGCGCCTCGTCGGCACGCGACGGAGTCGCGTTTCCTGAAGGGTGTTGGTGAACACAGAGAATTCCGGCGGCACCGTGCTGAAGCGATTGGCGAACCAGTTCTCTGGGATAGACCGAGGCGGCGGTCAATGTCCCCCGGGCGGCTTGCTCGACTGCGATGACGCGCATCTGCGAATCCAGATAGGCGACCAGAAAGACTTCGTATTGCAGGGAAGCGAAGTGCAAGCTGAAGTAGTCTCGCACCGCCTTCGGCGACCCGAGACAATCGCGTCCAATCAGCTCGTCGTAGGCCGCACGCAAGAGAATCTCGCGCGCAACCGCAAGACGGTAGTCAACGAGCGGGAGCGGTGGCCACTGCAGGCCAGCATACGGCGATGCACAGGCATCGCGGCACGCGCCGGGCTGACATGGTGAGTCGTGTCCCGGCTCGCGCAACAACTCCGCCCGAAGCGATTCGAGCGGCATACGTGCAAGATCCATGGTGTTCTCCGAAAGGAAATCGGGAACACCAATCCCATCGGGAGTGTTCCCGACGGGATGCGCCAAAGGCGCGACATAAGGGCAGGTATCGACTGCGACGCCGGACTTTCCGGACCTCTGCGGCAAGCGCCGAAGAGGGAAGGTTCAGATTGAACCGAGTGCGCTGCCAGTTTCGCACCGGAAAACCGTCACTGCAAGCGGCATCGTTTGCCGTATACGAAATTTCCCGTCATATGCGGCTGTTTCGGCTTCGCAGCCCTTGGGCGGCCGGAACATCGACGGAATAGGACAACGCCCTGCCGGAAGAATCCGGGCAGGGCGGGAAGGTGGAAACGGTCGAGGGTCCGGAATGAGGCCGCCGGCGATCAACCGAGTTTGCGAACCTCAGCGGCGAATCGACGAGCGTCGATCTCGCCTCGCGCATAGCGCCCGACTAATGCCCCGTAGGCGAAGTTACGAAGCCAGGCCTCGCTTGTGGCAAGACGATCCATCGTGCCGTCGGCCCGCTCGATATACCCTTCGGCGAGGGCTTGTTCGAGCGCTTCACCGGGTGAAGCATACGAGTGGTGCGGATGCAGTGCCTCGGCATCGAAGTAGACAATGCGGCCCCGGCCCGACGAATCCGGTTCCTCGAGGATTGCGCAGTAGCGCGTTCCGCTCGGAGCCTGAAAGGCCAGTTCCACGCCGACCGCGGACTCGCCGTTCGATGCGACGATCTGCTCGAACAGCGTGCGCACGTTCTCGCGCGGGGTCTTCTCGGCGGCAAGGTTCGCCGCGAAGCCAGCGACAGCCGGCTCTGGGGACAACGTGCCGCCGCGCTTTGTCAGGGTTTCAGGACGTTCAGAAAACATGATGATCTCCTGAAAAAGGAGGGGCACCGATCCCCGAGGGATAGGCGCCCCTCGGAGTGGTGAATGTCAGGCAAAAAAAACAGCTGTGGGCACGGAGCCGGACCCAGCGACGGGCTGCACTTAGATCGTGTTGATCTGCCCATGCAGGGCGTCACGGCGCCGACGACTCAACGCGGCACGTCGGGTCCATTCCCCGTGCTGCGGGGGCCGGTGCTGACCGACGGGAAGGCGTGGACCGTGTGTGCTGATTCGGCCGTCTTGGCAGGCTGCCGCGTACGGCGTGGTGCCGCCGCCTTCCTTCTCGAGCTGGACGTCGCCGGGTCCGCCTTCGGCACAATCTCGATCGCAACATCGGCTCCGCCTCGAACAATCCGCCCGATGACGGCCAAGGGTGCCGCGATGACTACATCGATGAGTCGCCTGAGCAAGGCGGCAATTCGTTGGATGCGAATCCTGCGCGCTTCGGCCTCGCGGACTGTCTGACGACAGCACAGGTACAAGGCGAGGTGCGTTCTTCGGACCTCCGCGTCGGCGGCGAGAAACTCGACGACTTCCGCGGCTGTGGCCGAATCGTGCGCGCTGCGATACAGCGCTTCCCAGGCGAAGTCCTCTGCGGTCCGCATCTGGTGGGACGGTTGTTGTGGTTTCAAAGGGCTCATGACAATCTCCGATTGATGCGGAGACGCCGACGCCCGTGGGGGCAATCGCGAGCCCCGCGGGGTTTGACAAAGGAATGAGTCGGGCTAGATTGCCGACTCACGCAAGGAAAACAATGCTCACGTTCGGCAGGAAACTGCGCTTTACGTCGATTGAGATCCAACGCCACGAACGAATCGGTTTGGACTTGAACGGTGTGCAAAGCGTCGATCAATTCGCAAACGCAGTCGGACTTTGGGCACTTGTCATGACCGAGGTCCGACCGGACATCGTTCAGAGGCTCGAAGGAATGCTGCGCGACCGACTAACAGCGGAACAGGGCGAGGCCGAGGCTTCATCGGATGTTTCTGCCGCCTGCCAAGTGCTGGCGAACCAAACCCTCCTCGTCGATGAGACGCAAGGTGCGACATTCGCGGGGTTTGACACGGAATTGAGTCGGGCTACACTGACGACCCGAAGAGGAAATTGAAGATGCTGAC
>JAIBJL010000240.1 GCA_020029545.1 Gammaproteobacteria bacterium | reverse complement strand
GCCAGGCTGCTCAGCGAAGCGATCCCTCCCTGCAATTCGCCCTGACTATCGGCCGGGATGCGTTTCGACATCATGGCGCTCAGGGCAGGATAAGCGATGGCCTGCAAGGCACCCACGGTAGTGAGCGGAAAGATCATCCAGGGCTGCGATACGAAGGCATAGGAGAGTGCGACCGCCGCTGCGAACGCTAATCCGGAATACGCGGCGCCAGTTTCGCCGATACGTTTCGACAGGCGTCCGGTGACAAACGCCTGCGCCAGCGCCATCGCCAGTCCGGTCACCACCAGCGACAGTCCGATCATCCCGGTCGACCAGTTGAAGCGCGCGGTCGTGAAGAAAGCCCAGGTGCTCGGGTACACATTGTTGCCGAGCAAGTACGCAACGGCCGCGAGTGCGTAGACGAGCACGCCGGGATGATGCCGCAACAGCGTAATCGCCCCCAATGGATTCGCCCGCTTCCAGGCAAAAGGCCGGCGGCGAGCCGGCGGCAGGGATTCCGGCAGGACCCATAGTCCGAACAAGAAGTTGATACCGGCAAGCGCCGCAGCAGCAAAAAAAGGCGCCCGGGCGCCGAGTTCGCCCAGCAGTCCGCCGATGCCCGGACCCAGGATGAATCCCAGCCCGAATGCGGAACTCACGATGCCAAACGCGTGCGCGCGCTGTTCGGGAGGCGTCACATCCGCCACGAATGCATTGGCTGGCACGTATACGGCACCTGCAATGCCGGCGATAGCGCGACCGACGAACAACCATAGCACCGAAGGTGCGAATCCCATCAGCAGGTAGTCAACGCCGTAGGCGAACAACGACAGCAGAATGATCGGGCGACGACCGAACCGGTCGCTGAGATTCCCCATCACCGGCCCGAAAAACAACTGCAGCACGGCATAGGTGACGAGCAGTACCCCGCCGGTTCGCGTTGCGGCGGCAATGTCCGGCGATCCCATGCTCAGCAACAGCTGCGGGAGAACCGGCATCACGATGCCGAAGCCGATGGCGTCGATCAGGCGCGTGACAAAGATAAAGATCAGCGGATTGCGGCCGGTAGGGCTCATCGCGCACGATCGCCTGACACCCGCCAGCGGTGCTGCGGGCCGATCGACATCCCGGTGTTGCTGCGCTGGTGACGAGTGGTGCAGCGGACGCGATATGCGATAGCAGCGAGCATGCCTCGTCCCGTGTTCGTCGCTTGGAGTCGTTTGATTTGGTGCACAGCGTAACAGACACGCCGCGATGCATGGCCGTGCTACGCATGTCAGCGCTTTGCACGAAAAGGAGGCGTTTTGCCGCGCACGCGACTCGTCCCGGTGCATCATCTCGTGGCGTTCCAGCCTTGACTTTGGTGCAGCGGACACACAGTGTTGAGGCCCGCCTGCGAGGAATATCAATGACAGCAAGCAAGCCGGTGTTCGACGAATTGGGATGGCCTGGCGAAGTCCGAGCACCCTATGCGCTGATCGATGCCTGGCTGAAGTCCTTGTCCCCTGAAACGCAGGCGATGAAGCGCCGCGAGGCCGAAGTCCTGTTCCGCCGCATCGGCATCACCTTTGCGGTTTATACGGAAGGTGGCGATCCCGAACGCCTGATCCCTTTCGATTTCATTCCTCGCGTGCTGGCACAGGCCGAATGGCAGCGGCTGAAGCGCGGCCTGGAACAGCGCGCCAAAGCGCTCAATGCTTTCATTCACGACGTCTATTTCCTACATGGTCGAGAATCGCGAGGTCATGCAACGGCTGTTTCCCGACCTGTTTCGCAGCAACATCGTCGCGCCGGTCGCGCACTATCCGGATGAGCTGCTGGCAACGCTGCGCTCGCTGGCGCCACCGCATTGTCCGGGCGAGCCGACCATCGTGCTGCTGACGCCGGGCATCTACAACAGCGCCTACTACGAACATGCCTTCCTGGCCGATGAAATGGGCATCGAACTGGTCGAAGGCGCCGATCTCGTCGTCAAGAACGATATCTGCTACATGCGCACGACGGCGGGTCTGGCGCGTGTGGATGTGATCTATCGGCGTATCGACGATGACTATCTCGATCCGCTGGTGTTCCGCCCCGACTCCATGCTGGGTGTGCCTGGCGTGCACTACGCGAATCGTGCCGGCAATCTCACCCTGACGAACGCGGTCGGTGCCGGCATTGCCGACGACAAGGCGGTCTATATTCATGTGCCGGAAATGGTGCGTTTCTACCTCGGCGAAGAACCGCTGCTGAGGAATGTGCCCACGCATGATTGCAGCAAGCCGGAGGAATTGGGTTACGTGCTGGATCATCTTCATGAACTGGTCGTGAAGGCCGTGCACGGTTCCGGCGGCTACGGCATGCTGGTCGGGCCGCACGCCAGCCGCGCGGAGCTGGAAAAATTCCGTGCGTTGCTCAAGAACAAGCCGGATGGCTATATCGCGCAGCCCACCCTGGCGCTGTCGACGGTGCCGACCTTCGTCGAGTCGGGCATCGCGCCGCGGCATGTGGACCTGCGGCCGTTCGTCCTGTGCGGTGCCGATCGCATCCGGTTCGTTCCGGGCGGCTTGACGCGCGTCGCGCTGAAAGAGGGGTCGCTGGTCGTCAACTCCTCGCAGGGCGGCGGCACCAAAGATACCTGGGTACTGGAAAGCTGATGCTGGCACGAGCTGCAGAGAGTCTGTTCTGGCTGGCCCGTTACATGGAACGCGCCGATTACGTCGCCCGCCTGCTGCAAGTCGCGGGACATATGAACTCGGTGCGCGTCGACAGCGATCGCAACAGCGAATGGGAGTCGGCCATTGTCGCTGCGGGTTGCAGCAAGCCGTACTTCGCGAAACATGTGGTGGCGAATGAGGGCACCGTCATCCACTTCCTGGCCTTCGACCGCGACAATGCCTCCTCGATTGCCGCCTGCATCGAGATTGCGCGACGCAATGCGCGCGCGGTGCGGACCGCGCTGACTGCCGATATGTGGGAAGCGGTCAACTCGACCTGGCAGGAACTCGCCGCCTATCGTGCGGCCGCGCCCATGTCGCCCGACCGGCTGAATGAATTCCTCGACTGGGTCAAGGCGCGTGTCGGACTGTTCCTTGGCATCGTGTCGAACACGATGCTGCGACTGGACGGGTTCCGATTTGCACGCGTGGGCGTGTTCCTGGAGCGTGCGGACAATACGGCACGCCTGCTCGATGTGAAGTATCACGTACGCCTGCCGCAGGTCACCGATGTCGGTGGCGTGGTCGACTACTATCAGTGGCTGGCCATCCTGCGCGTCGTCGGTGCGCGCCGTGCGTACCGCGTGCTGTTCAAGGGACCGGTGCAACCGGCCCATGTCGCCGAGCTGCTGATCGTTCGCACGGAATTTCCGCGCTCGCTGGCATTCTGCTACCAGCAGATCACTCAGCATCTCGACGCCATCGTCAGCCAGGATGCGCATGCCGCCGCCGAGGTCAAGCGGCAAGCGCATTCGCTGTTCGCGGATCTGCGCTTCGGCCGCATCGACCAGATCATCGGCAACGGCCTGCACGAATACCTGACCGACCTGATCGAACGTACCGACACTTTGGGAATCGAATTTGCCAAGGGACATCTGTTCTAAAGGCCCAGCGGCAACCGCGACCATGCAGATTCAAATCGAGCACGACACGATCTTTCGATATGCGCCGGCCGACGAGCCGATGGTGCAGGCGCTGCGGGTGTGGCCGACATCGTCGAGCAGCCAGACCATCACCGAATGGCAGGTACAGATCGGAGATCGGCTGCTGCAAGCGCGCTACAAGGACGGGTTCGGCAACTATCTGGCCACCCATTCGGCAACCTCGGAGGCGGCGGCCTCGGACGCCGTACAGCTGTCGGTGCGCGGGCGGGTTCAAACCTTCGCCCGGGATGGGGTGCACCAGGGCGAGGAGCCGCTGCCGCCGGTATTCTTTCTGTGCGGCACCGACCTGACGATGGCAGGGTCCGCGATCATCGAGCTGGCCTGCCAAGGTGTCAGTCAGTCAAGCAGTCAGCGCAGCAGCGATTCGAATGTCTTCGATCGCCTGTGCCGGCTCGTCGATACATTACGCAGTCGCATGGACTATGTGTCGGCGCGCAGCGGCTCCGAAGTTTCTGCCGAACAGGCTTTGGCCCGCGGCGCCGGCCGAGCCCAGGAGCACGCGCATGTACTGATTGCGGCCGTGCAATCGATCGGTTTTCCCGCTCGCTTCGTCAGCGGCTATCTGCGTACCGTGGAATCGGATAGGGCCACAATGCATGAATGGACTGAGATCTTTCTGCCCGACCGGGGTTGGGTGGGTTTCGATGCAGTCAACCGCTGTACTACCGACGACCGTTACGTACGTGTGGCCAGCGGACGCGACATGCGCGATGCGGCGCCGGTTCGTGCCGTCACCACAGGCCGTATCGCCGAGCCTATCGAGATCACCAGCACTGTGATAACCGCAGCCCCTGCCCGACAGTCGCGAACCTCATCGATACAAACCCAGCAGCAGAGTCAGCAACAGAGCAGCCGTTAGTTGAACCATGCTATAGCGGGGTCGGCGGAGCCATGCCGAACCCGGCATCGCGTGCCAGCACGATGGCCTGCGCACGGTTTTCGACGCCGAGCTTGTCGAAGATCAGCGATACCTGGTTACGAACCGTTTTTTCCGAAAGTCCCAGCAGCGCAGCGATTTGCGCATTGTCGCGCGCCTGTGCCAGCAACTGCAGGATCTCTAGTTGCCGCTGCGACAACGTCGCAAACACCGGATCGACTTGCGCGGCTGTCTGTGCGCCGGCGAAGCGTCGTGTTTCGTCGAGCCACACCTGCCAGCCTGGCTCGTGCGCGAGTAACAGATGGTTGGGGCTGTCGATGGGAACGAACTTCGCATCCGGAATCGACGTGGCCAACAGCCGGCCTTCCTCGAACGGCACGCGCGCATCGTGAATCGAGTGCAGCACGAGCGTGGGACAGTGCACTTGCGGCAACAGGTCGGTCACGTCGATCGTATTGAACTCGCGCATGAAGCGCGCCGCATTGTCCGGCGAGGTCGACAGCCGTTCCATTTCGTTGAACCAATGATGCTGCTCGGGCGTCCCGCCGGGGATGAACTGAGTCGTGAAGAACTGCCGGAACGACGGCTCGTGTTTGCCCCAGCCCATTTGCGCCAGGCTGCACATCATCTCGGCCTCAGCTCGCTCATCGGGTGTGTTACTGCGTACCAGGCGCCCCCGGGCATAGCCACCGTGCAGGATCAGATGCGACACGCGTTCGGGATGGCGCGCGGCGAAAGCGATGGCGACGGCGGCACCTTGCGAGATGCCCAGCAACCCGAAGCGTTCCGCGCCGATCGCTTCGGCAATCGCATGCAGATCGGTCACCCAGTGCTCGAAGCTGAGATCCGCCACGTTCCAGTCCGACAGTCCGCAACCGCGCTCGTCGTACCTGACGAGCAGAGAATGTTGCGACATTTCGCGCAACAAGTGACTCCACACCGGACTTTCCCAATCCTGCTCGATGTGCGATAGCCAGGTCGCCGCTTTGATGGTGATCGCCGGCCCCGCACCGCTGCTGGCATAGGCCAGGCGCACGCCATCGGGACTTCTGGCAAAGCGGATCTGCTGTCGCGGACCGTTCATGGCTGTCGGATTGAGTTACCCAGCGAGGTAGCGGTCAGGATTCTTGCATGATTGCGGTTCTGGCAACCTGTCGAATTGAAGGTTGATGAAGTGGCGGTGAGGCGGGCGGGACATCAGTCCCGCGACTCTGACAGCGTTCGCAGCGAGAATCTACCCAGACTGGGCTCCTGCCTGATCCTCAAGAGCCTGGCTCGGTGCGCATGCTCAACGGACTTCTCACATTGCGATCCCATCGCGACCGGTCATGAACGATATACTCGTCCATCAGCATGTGCACAGCCGACTTTCGTTACACACACGTGTATGGGAGAACGCGACGCGACGCGCACTGGAGCAAATCAAATTGCGCGCAGGTTCTGCCGCGCTTGATGTCGGTTGCGGCAGCGGCGACGTCATGCGACTTATCGCAGCTCAACTGGGCGGTCGCGGCAGGATCATCGGCATGGATATCGACCGGCGCCTGCTGGAAGGCACTGCGGCGGTCTTGCAGGCCGAACAACCGGGTCTTTACTCCTTCGTGGTTGACGATCTCATGCAGCGCAGCGTGACGGCGGATGGCGAGTTTGATCTCGTATTCGCACGACTGCTGTTGCTTCACATCACTCGGCCCGTCGAAGCGCTGCAACGACTATGGGCGCGAGTGCGGCCGCAGGGCGTATTGATGGTAATGGACTACGATCTGACCACGGCACGCAGCGTTCCCGAGCATGGCGCAATCGAGCGGGCCTTGCGATTGGTGAACGGTTCCATGCGTCGCGCAGGCCGGGAGATCGACATCGGCACCGTGATGCCGAGTCTGTTTGTCGAGGCGGGCATCGGAGCGCCCGATGCCTGCGAAGTGAGCAGCGTCCTGATGGGCGCACGCACAGCGACCCGCATGCTGCGCGAAGTATTGAACAGCCTGCAGCCTCTGATCTTGCGCGCGCGGCTCGTCGATGCAGCTGCACTTGAACGTGTCGAAGCCGCACTGCTGCAATCGGCAGACAGTAATCAATTTATTCGATGGCCGGATCTGGTCACCACATGGAAATATAAGCCACCATGAAATGGAATGGCGCTCCTCACAAACATTCCTCTAACGAGACGTGGTCGACAGTTACGCACAGTATTTACGGTTGCACAGCAGTCGTGCTTGCCGCGATGTGTGCCGCGATTGAGAATGGACGACTTGCAAGCATGCGTTGCTGCAGTTGCGGTGGCATTGCGGGCGTAACGGAGGTGGATGGTTCATGGCAGCTATTGGCGGTGTTCCCGCGGCAAGACAAGTGGCATTCTCGATTTTCACCGGCGATACCAAGCTTGTGGATGGCACGTTCACGGTCATGGAAACGCCCGGCGTTTCCTGTTTTGGCGCCAGCCGCGACTTCGCCGTCGTGGGCAAACGGGAGCGTGTGGCCATTTTCCAGGGGGCCGTGTTCGAGCATGTGCTGAACGCCGACGGCAGCGTGTTCATGAGCCTCAAGTACTACACCGCTGAACCGGCCGGCGACAGTCCGATCGGTCATCGGCAGACGCTAGCCGTGTCCAAAGAACTCAGCATGGGCAGCGAGTCGGGCAATGGCAAACTGGAGTCCGTGCAATTAGGCGCCGAGTATGAAATGGTATTTCGCAGTCGGGTTTTCACCTGAGCGGACAATGTCGTACCGGCTTGCCTGCCGGGAGCGCACGATTCGATGGGGCCGTTGATCACGCTGAAAGTTCATGAGCAGATGCGCGCGGCATTGCGTGCAGGTGCAGCGACATTGGACTGTTCGCTCGACCTAGACCGTTCGACCGCGCAGGTTACGCTGCAAGCCGACCACTGGACCTGGAATGGCCAACGCTTCGCCTATCTGAACCCGTGTAAGGACCGGACGATTTACTATTGGACCGGCACGCAGTTCGCTGCCGTATCGCGCTACACCACGGCCTTGATCAAACTCGTACCGACGGACTGGGGACCGCCCACCTTCGAGATCGACGGCATCAAGATGTTGCCGACCGCCAAGGTGTCCCCCTATGCGGATGCGCAGCGCAAGGTCGCGTTGGTCGAGCCGCATGGCAAAGTCATTCTGGATACCTGCGGCGGTCTGGGATACTTCGCCGCTTGCTGTCTGCAGGCGGGTGCGGCGCGCATCATTTCATTCGAAAAGCATCCGGACGTGATCTGGCTGCGGAGTCTTAATCCCTGGTCGCCTGCGGCGTCGACATCGGGTGGCGAGCCGCGACTGTCGTTCACGCAAGCGGATGTGACCGAACAGGTATCGCAACTCGCCACGGCATCGGTCGATGCCGTCCTGCACGATCCACCGCGATTCGGTATTGCGGGCGAACTGTATGCGCAGACGTTTTACGAGCAATTGGCACGCGTCATCCGGCGCAACGGTCGACTGTTTCATTACACCGGTACGCCGAACAAGCTGACCAGTGGGCGCGACGTACCCGGCGAAGTATCCCGACGGCTCCAGCAGGCCGGATTCTCGACGCGGCTGGATGGCGATGGGGTGCTGGCCGTCCGCCAGCGCTCCTAGGCCCTCAGCGCAGGCAAGCGTTGCCTTCCGCGGCGCGAATCCGACAAAATCGGCCCGCCCGTGCGAACCGACCACCAATAACGAGAGGTCAGTCACGGGTCCGGAAGGTTCAACCGCGTCTAATCGCTGCGCTCAACCAGGGTGGTAGCGACGGCGCCGGGCAAGACAAAAAGGTAGGAAGCAATGGGTTGGTTCAGTCGAAAACCTGCACGCGAGCCGGAGGACATCCGCGTCCTGCGCAGCGATGCGCGCGTCGGCGATGCCGCTTCGCTCACCAACCTGCTCGAAGCCTTGCCCGAAGCGGATGGCTTGCGGGAACAACTCGTGAACCGATTCTTTGCGCGTGCCTGGGACAAGGTATCCAGCCGGGACTACTGGATCGCAAGCGACGGCATTCAGGCCACTTGTTACACGATCTGCGGTCTCAACCTGAAACAAGCCGCGGCGGTACGGGTGCGATGGGATGCAGTGGAAGGGCAGGTGGCACTTGGCGAGCGCGTGATCGCCGAACTGGTATCGGCGGAAACCGGCGTCACGGTACAGACCATCAGTTACGTGCGTAGCGAACAGACGGCACAACTCATTCCGTCTTCGTTGATGCGCTCGGCCTGAGTGAGCTGCGGACTCTCATCGAGAGAACCCGCCGTTTCCCCGCAGGGTGTACGACGGGGGACGGACTGGCCTGACACGATCTGGCGCGGTACGGTGGCTCATGGCCGGGCGCCGTTATGCTTTCAGTGTTTTCGGCTTCAAGAACACCGTTACGTGTGGGGTTATCTTGGCCTTCGTTGTTCGATGATCGAGGCAACCTCGTCATTCTCGCCGGGCACAACAACGATCTTGCCAACTTCTGGGAATGGTAGGAACAGCCATCGATGCCTTTGAAACCTGCGACCGATGCCTTTCGGCTCGGGACCAACGCAGTCATGCATGCCCTTACGCATTGAGACTGTGGCGTCTGCCAGCGATCCCGGCCTGAATGATCCAATGATCCGTGCAGGGTCTGATCCGCTGCCACAGTTCGCCAGAATGCGTCTCGGTCCTGGCCACAATCCGCTTGCAAGCTTTCCGCCATCGACAGACACGGGAAGCAATCATGGCCTTGCAACTGGTTTCCTCCACTTCCACCACGATGAAAATGGCGCTCATCGGTCTCGT
>JAIBJL010000568.1 GCA_020029545.1 Gammaproteobacteria bacterium | reverse complement strand
TGTGCAGCAGATGTGCCCGCCGCGAACGCGGCGAGAGCCGAGCAAAAATCACACTTTTTGCTCGGCTCCACGACCCTCGTGACAGGGAGTCCGATGGGTCGTTTCATACTTAGCGTGAGCCCGCGTCGGCGGCCATCACGTAGGTGGTATCCGTCGGGCCTTCTCCGCTGATGAAGACGACCGTCGTCAGATCGCCGGTGAAGGCGAAATGCGGCTGACCTGCAGGTTCGGTGTAGAAGCCACCCGGCCCGAGCGTGCGGGTCGCATTCTCATTGGCCTGCTCGCCGTAGCCGAAATGCCATTCGCCGGAGACGACCAGGGCGGTCCGATTGTCGCGATGGCGATGGGCGGCAATCCGGGTATGCGCGGGGACTCGGATCTCGAAGGCATAGGGTCCGGGCGCGTTTGGATCACCCGAGAGTACCGTTGTCTGCACGCCGACGAGTCCCGACGTGCCGGCACCCGCGCCGTCCCGGGCCAGCGCATCGACCTCCGCGGATGTCAGCCGCGATGGCGCAAGCGCGGCGCCGGTCTGCAGAAAGGTTTGAATGGCGGCGACTGTCGCTGTCGGCTGTTCTTCCATCAGCCAGTGGCCGGAATCAGCGATCACTGCTTCGTGCACGTCGTCAGCGGCGAACCGCATCACGAAAGCCATGGTGGACCCGAACGAATGATCGCCGCCGATGGCGAACACGGGCATTTTCAGACGCCCGCGTGCCGACGACGCGCGGTTGTCGATCGCGTCCTGGTCGAACGCCGCGAATTGCAGGAAGCCCGCGTGCATGCGGCCGGGCTGTGCGTAGAGCGCCGCGTAGTGGCGGCGCGAGGCTTCCGGGAAATGCGCGGGGTCGGCCGAGAATTCGTTCCAGAAGCGATCCAGATAGATACGTTCCCGCCCGGCGACGAGACGTTCCATGTCAGGTCCGCCGAAACGGAAGTGCCAGAGCAATGGGTTCTTGAGAATTTCTTCCCATGGACCGATACCGGGAACCGGTGCGTCCATCATCACGAGCCGTGTCGTGCGGTCCTGGTGAGCCACGGCAAATGCGAACGCGACCATGTTGCCGATGTCGTGACCGACGACATCGGCGCGCTGAACATGCAATGCGTTCATCACGCCGGCGATGTCTTCCGCCTGGTTCTTCTTCGTGAAGCCGCTCGCCACGCCCGCCGAGAGTCCCATGCCGCGCAGGTCCGGCACGATCACGGTGTGATCGTGCGCGAGAGCCGCCGCCAGCGGTACCCACATGTCACCGGTGTCACCATAGCCGTGGACCAGCACGACGGCCGGGCCCGTGCCGCCGATGCGGACATGCAACGTTGTCCCGTTGGTTGCAATTTCCTGCGTGCGGAAGCCGGCAGGAAAGTCGAAGGTGTCGGCAAGGACCGGCGCGGCGAATGGCAGCAAGGCTGCACAGAACCACACGAAAGCGCGGGTTGAATTGTTTGTTCTCACAAGTCGCTCCATTGAAATCTGCAGTGCCGGGGCGAGTCTGGCCCCCGGCACCGGGGAGGTCTTGCAGGTTCTTAACGACTTTGTGCGAAAACCATCGCGACCTTCATTGAACTTGTTTGCGCCAAGCGCCAGGGCTCGCTCCGACGATGCTCGTGAAGACGCGCGTGAAATGGCTCTGGTCTGCGAAGCCACAGGCGGCCGCGATGTCGCTGAGCGAGCGATCGACATCCCGCAGCAGCGACTTGGCGCGCAGCACTCGTTGCAGCAGCAACCAGCGATGCGGTGGCGAACCCACGCTTTGTTTGAAGGCACGGGCGAAGTAGTTTGGCGAAAGCCCGCAGACGTGGGCAATGTCGGACAGCGACAGGTCCTCGCCCAGTCGCTCGATCATTAAGTCGGTGGCGCAGCGGACTTGCCAAGGCGCGAGCCCGCCGCGCCTGCTGTATGACGGCAGTCGCATGCCACCGAACGCGACTGCGAAATAGGTGTGCGTCGCAATCAGCAAGTGGTCGGCATACATTGCGCCGATTTCCTCCGGATGCTCGAGCGCCGGCAGCAGTGCCTGGCCGAGATGCCAGACCGTGGGATTGAACACACCGCGCTCGCATGTGAGCGTGCCGATGCGCGGCGCGCCTTGCTCATCGGAGATTTCGTTGAGTGCGGCGCGCGATACGTAAAAGTGGATCACGTCGAAAGGGCTTTCCAGATTGGCGGTCGGCTCCTGTTCAAGATCGACGATACTGGTCGTTCTCGCGCCATAGCCGCCGCGATAAACGGAACGCCCACCAATGAACAGCTCCCGTTTGGGCGAATCTCTCAGTTGCAGTAGAACTGAAAACGCAGGTTCTGACGGAAGCCTGGATGTCATCCCGTGCCCCGGAGTGTCGCGCCGGACGCGCGTCACCGCGAGCTTCGACTTTCGCAGAGCGCTGGTGACGAGATGCGAACTCGCGTCGGCCCGGAAGTATTTCGCGAGGCCATCGCCATAGGCGCCTTTTGCTGGCTTCATGGGGTCTCAATGCCTGCTGGCACGGCTCGCGAGGTGAGGGGTATTTCTTTTCCCGAGATTTCAGAGAGTGGGGAGCTAACCCATCCCGCGAATCGTTCTGGATAAAGAAGACATTCGAGGATTACCGAGGATACTGACTTCTTGATGCATTAGTCACTTGCTGATCCATAAAGTCACTTGAAAAGTCACTTGTCTGGGTTCGAATCCTTATTCTTTCCGCTAATCCTCAGACCTCGCCACAATTGCCGCTACCATAGGGCCTGGGGCGTGGGGCCTGGGCAGGAAACGGATCGGGTACACGCTGGCACATTCGAGTTTCCTACCC
>JAIBJL010000239.1 GCA_020029545.1 Gammaproteobacteria bacterium | reverse complement strand
GTTCTTATCAGCTTGCCGGTGGCGCTGTGACGACTCCGAGGGATGAAGTGACCTTCCGGCCTACTCACGACTCACTATTCACCACTCACTTTCATATGAGGCTCAGGCCTCGATGCGGCGAATCCGGAACGTCCGCCCCTTGATCTTGCCGGCTCGCAGTCGCTGTACCGCTGTGTCATGCCATGCTCGGGCGATGGCGACATAGCTGCGTGTGGGAAACACATTGATCTTGCCCACCGCATCGGCCGGGATGCCGGCATCGCCGGTCAGCGCGCCGAGCAGATCGCCCGGTCGCAGTTTGTCCTGGCGGCCTGCGTCGATGGCGAGCGTGACAAAGGGTGCTTGCAATGGCGCATTGTCCTGCGGTGCCGGCAGCGGGTGCCACTGCAACGGATGACCCTGCAGGTCCTCGATGAGATTGGCGCGTTTCATTTCGCGCGGCGAGCACAGCGTGAGCGCCGTGCCCTGACGTCCGGCTCGACCGGTACGGCCGATGCGATGCACGTGAGTGTCCGGGTCGGACGCGATATCGAAGTTGATGACCATGGGCAGCTCGTTGATGTCCAGGCCGCGCGCCGCGACATCGCTTGCGACCAGCACGGTGCTGCTGCGATTCGCAAACCGCAGCAGCATCTCATCCCGCTCGCGCTGATCGAGCTCGCCGTGCAGTGCCAGCACCGAGAAGCCTTGCGCTTCGAGTTGCGCGGCCACCTCGCGCACGCTTTGCCGCGTATTGCAGAACACGACGGCGGATTCGGGGCGATACGACAGCAGCAGGTTCATCAATGCATGCAGCTTGTCGTCTTCCTCCACTTCGAAGAACGTCTGCTCGATCGGAGCTACCTCGCTGTCGTCCTCGACCGTGACATCGAGCGGATCGCGCTGAAACTGCCGGCTGATCGTGCGAATCGAATCCGGAATCGTCGCCGAGAACAGCAGCGTCTGACGTTGCGGCGGCGTGCGCTCGATGATGAGAGCGATGTCGTCTGCAAAGCCCATGTCGAGCATGCGATCGGCCTCATCGAGCACCAGCAGACGCACGGACTGCAGCGGCAGCGCCTCCTTGCCGATCAATTCCAGAATTCTTCCCGGCGTGCCGACGACGACATGCGGTTCGTGAGCCAGCGATGCCAGGTGCGGCCGTAGTGGAACGCCACCACACAAGGTGAGTACCTTGACGTTGGGAATGAAGCGCGCCAGTCGCCGGATTTCGCGACTCACCTGATCGGCCAGCTCCCGCGTCGGACACAGCACCAGTCCCTGCAACCGGATGGCGCCGGCATCCAGTGCAGCCAATAATCCCAGCCCGAATGCCGCGGTCTTGCCGCTGCCGGTGCGTGCCTTGGCGATGACATCGCGCCCACCGAGGATCGGTGGCAGGCTCGCTGCCTGGACCGGTGTCATGTGTGCGTAGCCGATTTCTTGCAGTGCTTGTTGCAGCGCTGCGGGCAGCGGCAGGAGAGAGAAGTTCGTCATCTGCTCATGATCGCACTATTGTCGTGGTTACATGATTCGGATCGCATTTCGCGCGGGACCCATGCCGTCCGGTGGTGCGATATGGGAGAATCCACCTTGGCCAACGAGGGTGCGACGATGACCACAGATAAGTCGAATCCGCCAGCGCCGATGGTGACCGACAATGTCGACCGACAACGCTTCGAACTGCGGCTCGATGATTTCGTTGCGTTCATTGCATACACGAAGTCGGGCGATCGGATCAGCTTTGACCACACCGAGGTACCTCGCGAACTGGGTGGACGAGGAGTAGGAGGCCGCTTGGCGCAGGGAGCGCTGGAACTGGCACGCGCGCAGGGGCTGAAGGTGATCCCGCGCTGTACGTTCATTGCGGGTTACCTTCAGAAGCACGCCGAATTTGCTGCGCTGGTAGCGCGCGATTGATCGAAATGGAGTCATGACACCATGAATGCGAGCATCGCGCGGGTCGGCAGCGGCAAAGCCGATATCGGTATGATCGGACTGGCCGTCATGGGCGAGAATCTGGCGCTCAATATCGAAAGCCGCGGCTTTCAGGTGGCCGTGTACAACCGCACGACCGCAAAGGTCGATGAATTCATGCGCGGCCGGGCTGCCGGTAAGCGCTTCATCGGCGCACACAATCCGCAGGAATTGGTCGCCGCACTTCAGCGACCGCGCAAGATCATCATGTTGGTCAAGGCGGGTCGTCCGGTGGATGATCTGATCGAGCAGTTGCTGCCGTTGCTGGAGGCTGGCGACATTCTCATCGATGGCGGCAACAGCCAGTACACCGATACGATTCGCCGCACGCAGCGCGTCGAGGACGCAGGCATGCTGTATGTCGGTTCCGGTGTGTCAGGCGGCGAAGACGGTGCCTTGCACGGACCTTCACTCATGCCGGGCGGGAGCACCGCCGCCTGGCCGCACATCAAGCCGATCTTCCAGGCCATCTGTGCGCGTACCAAGGAGGGCGATCCCTGCTGCGACTGGATGGGCGAGAACGGCGCCGGGCACTTCGTCAAGATGATTCACAACGGCATCGAGTACGGCGACATGCAGCTGATCGCCGAAACCTATGATGTCCTGCGCCGGGTGCTCGGTCTGGACAACGACCGGATGCACGACATCTTCCGGCAATGGAACGCCAGCGAACTGGACAGCTATCTGATCGAGATCACACGCGACATCCTGGGGTATCGCGATGCGACCGGCGCGGCGGTGCTCGATGCGATTCTGGATGCCGCAGGACAGAAGGGCACCGGCAAATGGACGGTCGTGGAAGCACTGGACCAGGGCACGCCGCTGACGCTGATCGGCGAGGCAGTCTTTGCGCGGACGCTATCGTCAGCGAAGGAGGAACGCGTCGCAGCCGCGGCACTGCTGTCGACTGCGCCGGCGCCGTTTCAGGGCAATCGCGATCAACTCATCGACGATCTGCGCCAGGCCTTGTACGCGGCCAAGATCATCAGCTACGCGCAGGGTTATCAACTGCTGCGCGCGGCGGCGGCGGCGAACCGCTGGAACCTCAACTATGGAGGCATTGCGCTGGTGTGGCGCGGTGGTTGCATCATCCGCTCGGCGTTCCTTGGCGATATCAAGCGTGCCTTCGATCGCGACCCGCAGCTGGTGAATCTGCTGCTGGACCCGTTCTTCAAGCAGGCCGTTGTCAGTCGTCAGGAGGCCTGGCGCAGGGTCGTCGTGGCGGCTGTGCAGGGTGGTGTTCCGGTCCCCTGCCTGAGCGCAGCACTGACTTATTTCGATGGGTACCGCTCGGCGCGCCTGCCGGCGAACTTGATTCAGGCGCAACGCGACTACTTCGGTGCGCACACGTATGAACGCATCGATCAGCCTCGCGGGCAGATGTTCCATACCAACTGGACCGGCCACGGGGGCGACACCACCTCCCGCGCGTATACCGTCTAACCGTCGTCTAATCAGGGGCCTTCCGCAACACCCGTTGTCGCACACGACGGTGCGCGCAGGGGCAACATTGCGCTACGCTGGGACTCTCCTCGACTACTGCGGATCATTGCCATGCCAGTTGCTCTCGTCTTGCGGCGAATTGCGCCGCTCATCGCGCTGCTGATGTTGAGCGCCTGTGCCTCGCAAGGCGTGACGCCGCGCGAGTATCTCGATGAGGAAACTGCGGCGACGATTACCGTCGTGTCCGATCCATGGATCTTTACCGGCGAACGGGTAGGTGCCTTGCTGAATGATCGCGATTACCTCAACATGTTTGCAATCGACGTGAATCGCATGGGCGATCATCGCCAGTATCTCGCCGTGCTGCAGTCCATTCCGCCGCCGGCGCTGGCGGAAGGAGGAGTGCCATCGCTGGAACTGCGCGGCAGCGGTCGGACCGTCCTGTTGCAACACGCGGCCGGAACTGCGCGGCAGCTCGGGATCGCGAAGCCGCTCGCACCCTCATACTCCGGCACTGCAAAGTGGTGGTATTTCCCGGTCGACAAGCAGCTGCTTGGCACGGTGATGCGTGCCAACGATCTGCAGGCCGCACTGATCACGACCGAGAGGCGCCTCGCCTATGTCATGTGGCGCGACGGCAGCGCTGAAATTTCCGAACTCACCGCGGTGCTGCCGTGATTGCCATGGTTGCGCGTGCGGACCGCTAGGTCTCAGCAGGTCGGTGGAATTCTTACTGTGATCAATCCCAGGGAGTCCCTCTCCAGATATGACGGGTGGCAGAAATTTCTCCCGTGCACCACGCAACGCGGTCGGCAATACCACGGTGCTGATGGCTGCGCTGGCAGTCGGATCATGCTGGAGCGGCATCGTGCACGGCGCTGATCCAGACTCGCAGATCGAGACGCTGATGGCGCGCATGACCGTCGAGGAAAAGGTCGGGCAGCTCAACCTGCTGAACGATGAGCTGCGTCCCGCAAAATCCAGTATCAATCCGGAGGCGAATCGGCGGCAGGCCGAGGAACTGCTCAAGGAAATCCGTGCCGGTCGGGTGGGCGCTTTGTTCAACGGCGTTGGTGTGGCAGGCGGCCTGCGCGCGCAACGGGCGGCTGTCGAAGAGTCGCGTCTGAAGATTCCGTTGCTGTTCGGCGCGGACGTGATTCACGGGCTGCGCACGGTGTTTCCGATCCCGCTGGCCGAGGCGGCGAGCTTCGAGCCAGAGCTTGCTGAAAAAACCGCCCGGGCCGCTGCCGTGGAAGCCACTGCCGTCGGTGTGCACTGGACCTTTGCGCCCATGGTCGATGTGGCGCGCGATCAGCGTTGGGGCCGCGTGTGCGAAGGCGCGGGTGAAGATGTGTATCTCGGCAAGTTGTTCGCGGCCGCCCGCGTGCGCGGTTTCCAGGGAACCAGCCTCACCGCGGAAAATGCGCTGCTCGCCACGCCGAAACATTTCGCGGCGTACGGCGCCGTGGCTGCCGGTCTTGATTACAACTCGGTCGATATTTCCGAGCAATCGTTGCGCGAAATTCATTTCCCGCCGTTTCAGGCGGCATTCGAGGCTGGCGCCCTGTCGACCATGAGTGCTTTCAACGACATCAACGGCGTGCCTGCATCCGCGAGTCCGTACCTGATGACGCAAGTGTTGCGTGGCGAGTGGGGCTTCCGGGGCTTCGTCGTTTCCGACTACACGGCCGACAAGGAACTGATCCTGCACGGCTATGCGCAGGATGATCAGGATGCCACTCGGCTCGCAATACTGGCAGGCGTCGACATGAGTATGCAGAGCGGCCTGTACTCTGCGCATCTGGCCAAACTGGTCGGTGAGGGTGCTGTGCCGACAGCAACGCTCGATGCAGCGGTGCGCCGCGTACTGCGCGTCAAAAAAGCCTTGGGGCTGTTCGACAATCCTTATCGTTCGCTCGATCCCGCACGTGAGCGCCGTGACGTCGCCACGCCTGAGCATCGCCGGCTGGCACATGCAGCTGCGTTGCGGTCGGTCGTGCTGCTGAAGAACGACAAGCAGGTGCTGCCGCTCCCGAAGACCGCGCGGATTGCATTGATCGGTCCCTTCGGCGAGGACCACGCCAATCTGCACGGACCCTGGACACTGTTTGCGGAAGCCTCGGAAGCGATCAGCTTGCAAGATGGGCTGGCGCGGGCTGCCGGCGGCGCGGCCACTATTGAAACGGTGAAAGGGTCGGATATCGACGCGCCGTTGCCAGGCGGCATCGATGCGGCGGTAGCGGCAGCGCGTTCGGCCGATGTGGTCCTGCTGGCCATCGGCGAAAGCGAACGCATGTCGGGGGAAGCACAATCGCGCACGGAAATCGTCGTGCCACCGGCGCAACAGGCGTTAGCCGAAGCAGTGGCAGCAACCGGCAAACCGGTGGTGGTCTTGCTGCGCACGGGACGCGCTTTGGCATTGCATGGCGCGGTGCGCGATGCGTCCGCCATTCTCGTCGCCTGGTTTCTCGGTTCGGAGACCGGCTCGGCGGTGGCCGATGTGATTTTCGGCGACTTCAATCCATCAGGTCGCCTGCCGGTCAGCTTCCCGTTCGAATCGGGTCAGCAACCGTACTACTACAATCACAAATCCACGGGTCGTCCCTATCGGGCCGGCGGCGCGAAAGAGTATACGGCGCGCTATCGCGAGACCGGCAACAACGCGCTGTATCCGTTCGGGCATGGCATCGGCTATGCCGCGTTCCAGTACGGCGTTACTCGTCTCAGCGACAGCAATCTGCCATGGAATGGCGAGGTGACCGTTGCGGCACGCATTACGAATACGGGTCGCGTCGATGGTGAAGAAGTCGCGCAGCTGTACATTCACGATCGCGTTGCGAGCGTGACGCGTCCGGTCCGTGAGCTCAAAGGATTTCGCAAAGTGCGCGTGCCCGCCGGGAGCAGCGAGGAAGTAACGTTTAAGTTGACTCGACAGGATCTGCAATTCATCGGCACCGACGGCCAGTGGCGCGCCGAACCCGGCCTGTTCGACATCTGGATTGCGCCATCATCCGCTGCCGGCGATCCGGTGCCGCTGCAGTTGCTTCCCGGCAGTTGATTCGTTTCAACGCTCGACGGACTCGCGATGGCGCACGTAGCGTGCAAACCGCGGTTTGCCTGCCGCAGTCAGCCCGTGAAAACCATAGGTGATCCAACTGCCGATGGCCGGTGGATGCTGTCGCAGAGTATCGGTGAGTCCGCTGCCGATACTGAACTCCTGGCCATCGCGACCCGCCACGCGGAGCGCGCCGACCCAGCCGAGATACTTGCCCTTGCCCGGCAGATAGCCGATCACTTTCGCTTCGGCATCCTCATAGGGCTTGAGCTTGAGCAAATCGTTGTTGCGATCGGCAGTGTAATTCGAACTGCCTCGATGCAACATCAATCCCTCGCCACCGGCCCGAACGATCTGGTCGAGTCTCGCACTGAGCCGTGCGTGGTCTTCGATGCGCACCTGTTCGACACACTGCACCCACGACTGATCGAGCGCGCGCACACGCTCGCGCAATGTGGCAAGTCTCGCGTCGAACGAGCCGCCGTGCGCCGGCAGATCGAACACCATGTAACGAATGCGTCGCCAGTCGTCATCCACGGGTTGCTCGCGGCGTACGATGCCGGAGACGAGTTCGAACCGGCCGCGGTCGATCCACAATTCGCCATCGAGTGGCGCTGCCGGCCAGCCCGCCGTAAACCATGCCGGCGCGTGGATGCGATGACCGCTGCGTGTGAGCAGCTCGCTGCCATTCCACCAGGCACGCACACCGTCGTACTTCTCGCTGATCCAGTAGTCGGCCAGTTCGATCGATCCGGCGTCATAGGTGTTGGCCAGCATCACGGGAGGCGGGGTCGGCATGGCCGAAGCGACGGGTGCAAGCATCGACCACGACACCAGCAGGGTTCCCGTCAGATCCGGCATCCAGTTCGTTGTATTCATCCGCGTGATCCGTGCTGAGATGGTTTATCTCAGCATGTTGCCGGCGTTGACCAGTTCGAATATCCGTGCGGTTCAGGCAGAAATACCTCCGTTGCAAGTCTGCCTAGCAGCCTGTCGGACTGAAGTGATCGTAGCGAGGCGCGTGACAGATGGAGGACAGTTTTTCGATCGTTGGAGGCGAATAGCCCTGGTCCAATTCAATGGGGCTATTTAACGAGAAGGATCGGAAAAATGGACGTAAGCTGACACCGCCG
>JAIBJL010000238.1 GCA_020029545.1 Gammaproteobacteria bacterium | reverse complement strand
ACTTGATCTGTTCGATGACGGCAGCATCGACTTTGGGCGGATAGCCCCCCGTCTGCAGCAATGCCAGAACGAGCGACGTGAACTCATGGCCCATCGGAATACCGGCGAAACGAATCTTCACCTCGCCGCCCGGTCGACACACTGCAAATGAGGGTGCGAACGAAGGCTTGCGCTCGTTGCCGCCGGCGTCCTGAGTCAGCGAGAGCAAGGCAGAAAGTGAAACGATCTCCTGCAACAGCGCCTGCATTTCGCGCGACGCATCGCTGTCATCCAGCGAGGCCACGATCTCGACGGGTTGGGTTACCCGCTCAAGATAGGTCTGCAGCTGTTGGCGAAGATTGGCGTCGAGCATGACTACTCCTTCAAAATCCAGCGTCGAAGAGCCAGGGCAGCCGCAGCCGCCCTGCTCTCATTGACTGATGTGTGGTGCCGAAAGCCCCACGCAAGATCAGATCTTGCCGACCAGATCCAGCGACGGTGCCAGCGTCTTCTGACCGGGCGTCCACTTGGCCGGGCAAACCTCACCCGGATGTGCAGCCACGTACTGTGCAGCCTGCACCTTGCGGAGCAGTTCCTTCGCATCGCGACCGATACCGAGATCGTTGATCTCCGCCACCTTGATGACACCTTCCGGATTCACCACAAAGGTACCGCGCAGTGCCAGACCTTCTTCTTCGATCAGCACGCCGAAGTTGCGGCTGATGGCGTGCGTCGGATCGCCGAGCATCGGGTATTGAATCTTCTTGATGGTCTCCGAGGCGTCATGCCATGCCTTGTGCGTGAAGTGGGTGTCGGTCGACACGCTGTAGACTTCTACGCCAAGCTTCTTGAATTCGGGGTAAAGATCCGCAACATCACCCAGCTCCGTCGGACAGACGAAAGTGAAGTCGGCTGGGTAGAAGAAAAAAACCGACCACTTGCCCTTGAGGTCCGACTCCGACACCGGCACAAACTTGCCATTGTAGAAAGCGGTCGCTTTAAAAGGCTTGATCGTCGTATTGATCACTGAACTCATTGCTTCATCTCCTGCGTCAATGCCATATCAGACCTGAGGAACGACTCCCCAGGCGATGAGCCTACCTTACAGGCAACGCCTCATCGTAGCCAGTCGATGGTTCCTTTAGTTTCGATAGCCAATACCTATGGAGGCATCTGGATGCAGCGATACCGTTACCGCGAACTCAACACCACCCGCGTCTTGCGCCACCCGAAGCGCTCGATAAAGGCGGCGAACAAGGCCACCGCATAGGCTTGCGAGCGCTCCAGGTGCATGGTCGTTTGCGCCTCCACCGTGCGCGCGTGACTCTCGCCCCCGAGCGGCACGAGTTCGCGTTGTAGCTGCGAATGTTGCAGCCAGCGACGGATCAAAGCGGCATCGACTTCCAGGTGAAACTGCAGACCGTAGGCGAAATCGCGATAGCGGAAGGCTTGATTGGCGCAGCTTGCGGAGCTGGCAAGGTGCATGGTGTCGCGTGGCTCGGTAAAAGTGTACGCATGCCATTGGAACACGTGCGCCGCTGCATCCAGATGCCGGAACAGCGGATCGGTGCCGGCCGCCGGCGAGAGGGTCAGCGGATACCAGCCAATCTCGCGCACCGGATTGGGATGAACATGCGCGCCGAGCGCCGCAGCCAGGAGCTGTGCACCCAGACAAATACCCAGTGTGGGAATCTCGCGAGTCAAGGCCGCACGAATCACTTCGATCTCATGCAACAGATGCGGATAGCTGTCGACCTGATCGACGTTCATCGGTCCGCCAAGCACGACCAGGCCGGCATAGCGACTCACATCCACTTGCGCGAACGGATCGCGCGCGAAGTTCACGTAGCGAATGCGGAACCCGGCCGCGCGCAGCAGGGGATCGAGCACACCCATCGGCTCGCTAGGTACATGCTGCAGCACTAGCAGTTTGCGCATTGAAGAATCAGGGCTGCTAGGCCTGCTTTTTATCCATTGCCGGCGCGTGCAGCGACGTCGAGAAGATGCCCGTCACGAGCATACTATGCTCCGTGTCGCTTGTGATTTTGATTCTGTTCCTGCCGCTCGTCTTGGCCTCATAGAGTGCCTGATCAGCGAGCTGCAGTGCGCCTTGGGCATTTCGTTCCCGAGTCGGTTTGATTGCGGCGACGCCGACGCTGATCGTCACTCGGGCCACCGTACCGGCTCCCTGGTGTTCGATACTCAGGTCTTCCACTCCAAGGCGCATGCGCTCTGCGACTTGTGCCGCCTGCTGTTTGTCGACATCGTAAACGACTGCCGCAAATTCCTCGCCCCCGTAGCGCGCGAGGATATCCAGCGGTCCGCAGGCGACTGTCTGCACTGCCTGGGCAACGCGGCGCAGGGTTTGATCGCCGGCCTGGTGTCCGTAGCGGTCGTTGTACGTCTTGAAATGGTCGATGTCGATCAACAGGATCGCAATCGTACGACCATCCTCGATGGCTCGCGACCAGATGCGGACGAGATATTCGTCGAATACGCGCCGATTCTTCGTCCCCGTCAATGCATCGTTCTGTGCGAGCTCTACATTGACTCGAGCTTCGAGAAAGGCGTTGCGGGCACCCTTGTCGAGGTGTCTGGCCACGATGGTGCACGCGACCAGGCTCATGAGCAGGAATACAGATGTGCGCAGCACGATCGGTAAAGGCAAGTCGAGGAACACCGTATAGGCGATAAAAGATGCGGACGTCAGCACGCCGCAGAGCAGGCCGGTACGGAAATTGAATCCCAGGAAAAAGAACGGCCCGATCAATGCGAGTGGCATGATCATGAGCAGTTCGAGTTGGCCATGGCTCGCGGCTGTCGCGACGTGCGCTGCCACGATGATATTTCTGATGGGCACCACGAGCCGTGCCCACGGCAGATACATCCGCTCGAACGCCGTGCTCCAGGCAATCGTCGTCAGCACCAACGAACCCAGGATCACGAGCACGAGGCCAATCGGGTCGCCGCTGCCCCACCCACTGACAAAGGTCTGCTCCGAGCCCCTGAGAGTCGCCAGCAATGTGGCGACGACGCACGCCACGAGGATGAGCGTACGGCTGTTGATCAGATGCGTGCGGGCGTACTCCGCCTCGAGTTTCGGACCGAAGCGCAAGTTTGACTGGTTCCGTTGCAACTCGGCCGCATTGGGCGGACCGTGAAAACTCAATTTAGATGTGATCATTCATAGTACACGATAGACCGTTAGACTCATACGTGATGTGACCTGCTCGCAACTACGAATCTTTATTCATTGCTACTAAGTATTTTAGTATTTGCCGCGACACCGAAGCTCTGCTTGCCGGCCAGACCGACGGCGCGGTCTGACTCCCAGGTTCCCCCATGCATTCAGCGAACGCAACGATACCGGGCATCCTCTACGGAACGGCGTGGAAGAAAGAACGGACCGCCGAGCTGGTCGCCGCTGCCCTGGCGATGGGCTTTCGTGGCATCGACACAGCGTGCCAACCCAAGCACTACGACGAAGCCGGCGTCGGGGCGGGTATCGCAGCATGGCTCGCTGAGGGAGGAACGCGCGCCGAGCTCTACCTGCAGACAAAGTTCACCCCGCTCTCGAGTCAGGACCCGCAACGCCTTCCTTACCATGCGACAGCGTCGCTTCCGGATCAGGTGGCACAATCGTTTCAAGCGTCGGTGCGCAATCTTGGTACCTCGCATGTCGATGCATTGTTGCTGCATTCGCCCTTGCCCACGACCGAGCAGACGCTCGAAGCTTGGCGTGCGATGGAGGCTATCGCCGATACCGGCGCAGTGACGCGGCTCGGCATCAGCAACTGCTACGATCTGTCGACGCTCGGCGCCCTTTGCCGCTCAGCGCGTGTGCCACCGGCGGTGCTCCAGAATCGATTTTATGCGCAGACGAACTACGATACAGCGATTCGCGCATTCTGCCGCGCGCACGGGATCGTCTATGAGAGCTTCTGGACACTGAGCGCAAATGCGCATCTGCTCGCGAGCCCCGTGATCGTCGCGCTCGCCCGCAAGCACGCTCGCACTCCAGCACAGATCCTGTTCCGCTATCTCTCGCATCAGGCTGTCGTACCGTTGACCGGTACGACCTCACGGAACCACATGCGAGAGGACCTGGCCATCTTCGAGTTCGAACTGAGTCAGCCGGAATGCGCAGCGGTCACCGCGTTGCTGTAGCTTGCGGCATGGGCGGAGCAGCAAACCCGCTCGCGGCGTAGCTCCTCTATTGAGTCACTAAACGTCCCGCGCGCCTCGACACGCGGGATACCCAGAACAGCTCCAGAACTGCGACCCCGCTTTCGCGCCGCGCTTCGCCGCCCTCAGCACCATGACCTTGCCGCAGAGTGGGCAATCCGGCGCACCCTCATTGCTCATCCCAAAAGTCGTGTTCGACCGCATGCCGAAATTCGTCGGCTCGATGAACGGCTGCGCCTGTTGATCGTGCACCATCTTCTCGAGTTCAGATCCATCCACCAGCTGAATGGCGTGTTCTGCGGCGAAGGCCCTTGCATCCGTCGTGTATGTCCCGGAGTGCACGAAGATGCCGCCTGCCGCCTGGCGGGCAGTCATGGCACCGAACAGTTCGCGAATGGGCTTCACGCCGACGGCGTACGTACTCGACTGCTTGCACTGTACGAGATACTTCTTGTCGTCCTTCAACAGCACCAGATCCACCGCGTCGTCGGTGCCGGCGCCTTGGCTTTCAATGACGGCGTAACCACGACGGCGGAAGGCATCACGGACCGCCACTTCGAATTGCTGCCAGGACAGCTTGCGAATATCGGCGATGCCGGTCTGCTGATTGAATCTTCTCGCCACGAGAGCCGAACGAATTGCACTGCCTGCGGCGATCACTGCGCAGCCGAGCGCCACGAACGGCGCCAGCGTTGTCGACGCATTGATCAGGACGGCGGCATCCTGGCTTCCGGAAAGCAGCCTCGGAACCAGGAACGCCATCAGCACGTAGCTGACGACAGCAGCAATGCCACTCACCCACCACGGCAATACCATAAAGATGTCGATGCCCGATGAGCGTCTGCGAGCCATGGCCACCCCCCTTCCGAGGTTGAATAATCCTGGAGGTCATCATAGCGACAACCGAATGACAAGGCTTCCTGATGGAATGAGGCTCGCTTGCGGTCACCCCATTGGCCACCGACGGCCGCGGCTACTCAGTGAATCCGCATCGAAGCTGAGCGACCGCACGCTCACTCAACTGACTTCATGCGCTCGATTTCGGACCCACCATGCTCGCTGCCGACTCAGCGAGTTCATGAGTTTCATTGATTGCTGCATCGCGTAATCCGGAGATCGTTTCGCATCGGGTATCGACCCGACGAAAACGTCGATTGCCTCATTGCGCGGCTTCAGCACGCTCACGCACAATCGTCGAAACCTGGCCGCACAAAAGAAAATCATGTCCGTCCGACTTCGCGCGATGACATTGACCTCACTCGCCCTGCTGTTCTCGATCACTGCAGCCGCTGCCGACTCGCCGGCCAGTGTGGTCCGCGGTTTTTATCGCAAGCACATCGAACTCCGCCTCTCCGGCGCGCCGACACCCGCCCAACTCAAACAGATTGCGCCGTATCTCAGCCAGCAACTGCAGGCGCTACTGGAGCGTGCCTGGACCAAGCACGAACAGGACGTGAAACGGGCGCCCGAGGAGAAGCCGGCGTTTGCCGAGGGTGATCTGTTCACCAGTCTGTTTGAAGGCCCCACCTCCTTCGAGATCGTCCGCACCGAGGCGCTTGCGTACGAACACGCGGTCACGGTGCGCTTCGCGCACCTGTCCGGCGGCGAACCGTCGACATGGACCGATGTCGTGCGTGTGGCGAACCAGCAGGGCAAACCGGTGATCGTCAATGTGGAGTATGGCGGCAACTGGGATTTTGCCGCGCGCGGTTCGCTCATCACTGCGCTTGAAGAAGGCGTGCTGACGCAGTGAGATGGCCATGCTGATAGGAGGCGGCCGGCGGTGCGCGCAAGCTCTTACATTCTATTCACGACTCACCATACGCCCATCACGACTTGCTGTAAGCAGGTCCGCAGCGTGCAGCTGCCAGCCTGCGCTCATATCGCTTCAGCAACGGCCGCGCGCTGAGACCATGCACGATGATCGACAGTGCGATCACTGACAGCACGAGATCCGCCAACTCGCGCGATGCCGATGCGTCGAGTCCGTGATTCATGGAGTACGCGAGGTAGTACAGGCTGCCGATGCCGCGAATGCCGAACCAGCCCAGCAGGCCACGCTGCAGATAGCTGGTGGGCGTACCCACGAGCAGCAGTATCGCTGCCAGCGGACGCACTAACAGAAACAGCGCCAGCGCGAGTGGCACGGCACGGCTATCCCAATGCGTCGCAAGCGCCACACCAACCAATCCCACCAGCAGCACTTCGAGCAACCGCTCAGACATATCGCCGAACGAGAATACTTCGGCGACCAGAACACCGGCCGCCACCGCGGGCTCGCTGAGCTCTTCTTTCGTCACGACATTCGGCGCCACCAGTGTCTCGGCAGGCGGATGCACTGCCATGCCGGCATCCGGCGCCTGCGGATGCGGCGTCTGTTTGACGATGCTGATCTCAGCGTGTCGCAATCCCAATCCGGCAGCAAATACGGCGAGAAATCCCCACGCATGAATCGCTTCAGCGGCTGAATACGACAGCGCCACGAGCGCCAACGCCAGAAAATCCGTCGGTGCCGCCGTATCGCGCTGGTTCGAACGCAGTGCAATCGCAAATCGTCCGACGATTTTGCCCAGGGCGAATCCCAGTGCGAGTCCCGCGGGAACTGCCCATAACAGACGCTGCAACGCCCACGAAGTCATGTCCGCACTCGTCAACTCGCCGCCGAGCAATGCAAGTGCCAACATCACAAAGGGAAACGCCGCTCCATCGTTGAGCCCCGCTTCGCCCGACAAGGCGTAGCGAACCTGATCGTGATCCTGCGAATGACTCACGGTGACGGCACCGGCAAGCACCGGATCGGTGGGTGCCAGCACTGCACCGAACAGCAACGCGGTCGCGAACGACATCTGCAAACCAAAATAGGCGACAGCCGCAAATCCCGCGATAGACAGGATCATCACCGGCCCGGCCAGCCGTCCGGCCGCCCGCCAGGTCGGATCGGACAACGGCAGGCGCAGCCGTAAGCCGCCGATGAATAGCGACAAAATCACTGCACCGGCAGTAACCCATTCGAACAACGGCGAGCCGCGACCGAGATCCAGCGCCACCAGGTTCAGTCCCCAGGGCCCGATCAGGCAGCCAAAGCCGAGATACAGCACCGCGGTCGACACAGGCAACTGACGCAGTTTCGCGGACGACAGTGTCATCGTCAGCAGCAATGCACCGATTAGCGCCACCCAGCCGACGAAGCTCATGTCTGCATCAGCCTGTGCGACAACGGCGTATTCATCATGGCAAGGATGCGGTACATGCCTTCTAACGCACGCTGGAACAAGTTGGTGCCGCGAGGTCACCGGCGATCATCGAGCACAGCAATCCAAGCGGCACCTGCGTAGAAAGCGCATGCTGGGGGGGCGCCACCCACGGCGCGCTCCCAGGCGATTTCATGCTCACGCGGCAACCCCATGTATTCATTGCGTATGTGCCAGAGCATTACGCTTTCGCCGACGG
>JAIBJL010000237.1 GCA_020029545.1 Gammaproteobacteria bacterium | reverse complement strand
CTCGTCGATGATGGCTGGAGCAATCTGGATGAGGCACTGCCGCCGCTTGCGACGACGGTGCAACCGGAGCCGGCGCGTTCGATCATTTCACGCAACAAGTCGCCGGATATTGCGTTCGATCAGTCGATCAATCCGTATCGCGGTTGCGAGCATGGCTGCATTTATTGTTATGCGCGGCCGTCGCACGCCTATCTGAATTTGTCGCCCGGGCTGGATTTCGAGACGAAGCTGTTCTTCAAGCCCGATGCGGCGCGCTTGCTGGAACGCGAACTGGCCGCGCCGGGCTACCGGTGCTCGCCGATCACGATCGGTGCAAACACCGATCCCTATCAGCCGATCGAGCGTGAATACCGCGTGACTCGCAGCCTCATCGAGGTGCTTGCCAGGTATCGGCATCCGTTGTCGATCATCACCAAGAGCTCAATGGTCGAGCGCGACATCGATCTTCTGGCGCCGATGGCGGCGCTGAACCTCGTAGCGGTGTTTGTCAGCGTCACGACGCTCGACAATCAACTCAAGCGCACGCTGGAGCCGCGAACGGCATCGCCGGCGGCGCGCTTGCGGACGATTCGTGCGTTGAGTGCCGCGGGTATCCCGGTCGGTGTGATGGTGGCGCCGGTGATTCCAGTACTCACCGATGCCGAACTCGAAAATATTATCGAGGCCTGCGCTGCTGCGGGCGCCAGGTCAGCCGGTTATGTGCTGCTGCGTCTGCCACATGAGTTGAAGCAGTTGTTTCGCGACTGGCTGGAACACAATGAACCGCTGAAGGCGAAACATGTACTCACCAGAATGCAGGCCATGCGCGGTGGCCGCGATTACGATTCAACGTTCGGGCGGCGTCAGACCGGTGAAGGTGAATACGCAACTTTACTCCAGCAACGTTTCACGCGCGCCTGTACGAAATTCGGACTGCAATCGCGTGAGCGGTTCGTCCATGATCGCAGTCGTTTCGTGCAGCCGCGCAGCGGTCCGCAGCAGCTCGATCTGTTGTCGTCTCGGTGAAGCCGGCGTGCGCTTAAATACGTAGAGTCGTTTGTTCGTTTCGGGCATTGCCTGAGCAATCCTTGGCGTATACTCAAAACGAATTTCGATTCTCCACTCGTTACGTGGAGGCGACTTCAGGAAGGCCCCACCTTTCGATCCTGGAGACTCATGTCGATGTTGCGGATGCAACGCTATCCTCTCGATTCGCTGGATTTTGCCGTGCGTGCAGTGTGGCGTGCGCGCAAGTCAGGTGTGTTGCGCACGCTGATAGCGGTCCCGATGCTCATCGCTGCGCTGATGCTGACAGGTTGCATGACAGCGAAGATCGAAGAGAATCGCGAAGCGCCGACCCAGATCACGTCGGCCGAAGCCATCGTGCTGCTGGCGAAGCCGCATCTGGAAGGTACCGGCACGGAGCACAAGTTTCTGGATTGTCTGGAACGCAAACTCGTCGGTGAGGCACATTCGGCGGGTGTCGCGGATGCGCAGCGCGCCGGCAAAAAGATCGAGTCGCGCAGCAGCCTGGCGAACAAGCCATTTCAGATCTATGCCGACAGTCAGTTTGTCGATGCACTGTACCCCTGGCTTGAGCCCAGCACGGCGCCCGCCAACGCACAGGGGTTCACTACCTTCCTGGGTCGGCCCGGTGTGGCCGAGCGTGTCGGCACGATGGGCGTCCGCTTCATCGTCTGGATCGACGGTGTGACGCAGAAGACCGATGGTGGTGGCAGCATTGCCTGTGCCGCGGGTCCCGGCGGCGCCGGTTGCCTGGGCCTGGGTTGGTGGGAGAAGCATTCCGACTATGAAGCGACGGTCTGGGACCTTCGCGACGGCGTCAGCGTCGGCTCGGTGACAACCGACGTGAAGGGAACGTCGGTGATGATCGGTGCGATCGCGCCGATTCCGCTGATCTCTCCGGTACAGAGCACGGCCTGCGATCGACTCGCCGGCCAGCTCAAGTCTTTCCTGGTAGGTAGCGATGAGGACCAGCCGAGAACGGTACGTCGCTGATCCGATACAGCGATGTGTCACGAGGTGTTCGCAGTCGGCAATGCGATCGCCGCGGGAACTTCTACGATCGATAGGGGCCGAATACGCGTTTGGCTTGAGATTGCTCAGGCCGCATTCATACAAGCCGTCGCACAGTTTCGCATCTCCCTTCGGCTGTCGTGCGATTCGCCGTTCTGTCCCGGCTTGCCGGCATCCGGGCTTGTTCCCTGAGGCTTGTTCCCTGAAAGGGATTGATGGAGTTCCGATGCGTACGCGCGATCCCCTGAATCGACTGCTCCACCTTGCGATCCAGACGGCGCTGGTCGGTGCAGTCTCGGCATTCCTGATGGGGGGCTGCGCCAGCAGTCAGCAATCTTCGTCGCAATCTTCGTCTTCGGGCAGCTCGATGCCCTCGGGTTCGTCCGGCTCCTCCTCTTCCTCCGGTTCGTCGAGTGGATCGTCCGGTTCCAGCAGCTCTTCCCGCTCGAGTTCCGGCGGTAGTCAGTCCGGGACGGGCGGAAGCTCGGCAGGCAGCTCCGCCGGTGGTGGATCGAGCGGCGGTACTTCGCGTTCCGTGGGTATGCCATCGGCTGGCGGGTCCAGCGGTGCGGGAGCTTCGGGGGGCATGCCGAGTGCGGGCTCGTCGGGTGCCAGCGGTGGAGCCAGCGGCTCGTTGCCAGGCGCGGGGTCCGATGGTTCGTCTGCAGGGGCCAGCGGTGGTGAAAGTAGCGGCGGTGCGGCGGGCGGCAGTAGTTCGGGTAGCGGCGCCAGCGGCGGTGGAGCGGCCGGCGCAGCCCGACCGACCCTTGGACTGCCGAGTGTGGGTGGTACGGCAGGGTCGGTCGGCATTCCCTCGCCATCCACGGGCGGTGCCTCCGGCGGTGGCCAAAGCGGTGGTAGTCAGAGTGGCAGCTCGGGCGCTGACAGGGGCGAGTCCGGCAGCAGTGGTGGTGGTAGTAATTCTAGTAGCGAAAGTATTTTTACCGGTTCCAGCGGCGCCCAGGGTTCGCAAGGCGGCCAGTCCGGTGCCAGCGGCGGCGTGTCCGATGGGGCCGCCGGTGGCGGGCAGGGTGCAGCGGGCGGCGGATCGGCTGGCACTACGGCTGGCGGTGGCGGAGCGGCGGGTGCCGGTGCAAATGCAGGCGCAGGATTGCCATCGGCGGGGGGTGCCGCTGGCGGCGGTGGGCAAAGTGGCGGTAGCGAAAATGCGGAGGCAGGCGGCAGCGATGAGGGCGGTGCCGGCGGCGGTCCAATGACGACCAGCGAACGCAGCGCACGTATCAATCGCCAATTCGAACGCTCCTTCGGCGTCTTCGACGATCACATCCGCACGGAGCAGGCCGTGATTGCCGGGCAGCGTGCCGGTCGCGGCGGCGGCAACGGGAGTGGACAAGGCAACAGTAAAGACGCCGGTAACGTTGCCGGTGGCGGTGCCGAAGGCGGTGACAAGGGCGCAGCAGACAAATCCGCGGCCGGCAAATCCGGCAGCGGCGAGAACGGTCAAGGCGGCCAGAATGGCAAAGCCGCGGGCGGCAGCCAGGGCGGCAACGGCCAAACGGGCGGCGGCGGTTATGGCGGTGGGCCGAAAGGCGGCGGCGGCCCGACGACTGCACCGGCAGACATTCCTGATGGCAGCGACGACGATGTCGTTGCACGGCAGTTGCGCGAAGCTGCCACGGCCGAAACCGATCCCGAACTGCGCGAAAAACTGTGGCAGGAATATCGTAACTACAAGAAGAGCGCCGGCTGAGCGGCGTTCTGTCGTAACCGATCGATGTACGTATGATGATGCGCTTACTGACTTGCACTCCTGCTGTCGTCGTTGCATTGCTGCTCGCTGGCTGCATGACGCATGAAACACGGCCGCTGCCGCGGATCAATGCCATCCAGGCAGCGGCAGAAGTGCCTGCGGAGCAGTTGCTGGATGTGGCGGTCCTGCTATTCGACGAGAATGTCCCGAAGGACGAAAAGCAGTTGGAGAAGCTGCGCATTTTTCCGGAAGTGCGCAAGGCCGAAGCGCGTTACTTCTCCATGCAGTTGCGCAACACGCTGGAAGGCACGGGGCAGTGGGGCCAAGTGCGCGTCGTTCCGGTGGACTCCAATACGCTCGATGTGCAGGTCGCAGGCAAGATCATCGAGTCCAGCGGTTCGATCCTGAAACTCGACGTGACCGTCAGCGATTCGACGCGGCGCACCTGGTTCCGCAAGACCTATGAGCAGCCTGCGGATACGCGCTCGTACAAGGACAACGCCGGTCGCGGGCGCGATCCATTTCAGAATCTGTATAGCTCGGTGGCGAACGACATGCTGGCGTATCGCGCGACGCTGGTGGCTGCCGATCTGCAATCGGTACGTCGCGTGTCCGAACTGCGTTTCGCCAGCGAACTGGCACCGTATGCCGCCAAGCCGTACCTGGGTGAGGACAAGAAGGGCATTTATCGCGTCAACAGTCTGCCGGCGGATCAGGACCCGATCTTCGCGCGCGTCGACCGCATTCGTGAGCGCGATTACGCCTTGCTCGATACCGTCAACGAGTACTACTCGCTGTTTGCGGACAACATGAACGAGCCATACACCAACTGGCGTCGTTACAGCTACGCCGAGATCGAAGCGGCGGACGATGCACGGCGGCAGTCGCTGACTCGTAAATTGCTGGGCGCTGCAGCGATCGTTGGTGGCCTGGTGGGCGGTACGCAATCCAATACCTATGTCGGGCAGGCCGCGGCGACGGCTGCCGTGTTCGGGGGTGCCTACGCAATCAAGAGCGGCTTCGACAAGGGTGCCGAAGTCAAAATGCATTCCGAATCGCTGAAGCAGCTGGGCGAATCGTTTCAGGCCGAGATTCAGCCCATGATCGTCGATGTCGACGGCAAGACAGTGCAGTTGAAGGGCACAGCTGAAGAGCAGTATCAGGAATGGCGTGGCCTGCTCAAGCAACTGTACGAGAACGAGACCGGCACGCCGGTACAGTCGCCGCCGGCTCAAGCATCGGGCCAAATATCAGGCCAGACATCAGGCCAGACATCAGGTCAGACATCAGGCCCGGCAGCGGCTCAGCCTCCCGTCGCGTCTCCAGAAAAGACCGTCGAGCAGACACCGGCAGCCAAGTCAGCGGATGGGGCCGGCGGGTAAACCACAGCACAAGTCGATCGCCTGCGAGCATGAGTGAGCAGCATCGGGTAGCCGGTCAGCCGTCAGCGAGATATTCACTGATACGCGAATTGGGTGCAGGCGGTGGTGGCGCGGTCTGGCTGGCGCACGACAACGAAACGCGGCATAACGTCGCGGTAAAAATCCTGCATACCGAGCTGCTGCAGAATGCAGCGGCGGTGGCAGCCATGGAGCGCGAATACCAGCGCGCCGCATCGCTGGATCATCCGGGTATCCTGCGGGTGTTCGGTCTGGAGCGCACTGCCGGTGCCGTCTGTCTGATCATGGAATACGCCGGCGGTGGCGATGCGACGCGACTGCGTGGCAGTGCGCCGCGCGACGTCGTGGGTCTGGCGATTGCCGTCGCGCAGGCCATGGAGTTTGCGCATCGCGCGGAGGTCATTCATCGGGATCTGAAGCCTGCGAATATCCTGCTGATGACGAACGGCACGCCACGCATTGCCGATTTCGGCATGGCGCTGCTCACGGCGCAGCTACCCGCTGCCTCCGCCGGACGGGGATCGCCGTATTACATGAGTCCGCAACAGCAGGCCGGCATGCCGGCCGCTGTCACCGATGACATCTACGCAGTCGGCGTGTTGCTGTATGAGCTGTTATCCGGCTATCCGCCGTTTTATCCTGCCATCGACGCAGCGCGAATCGCCGATGAGGTGCCCGCGCCGCTGGCTCGAAGCGTCGCGCCGCAAGCCCTGGCGGATTTCGTGGCGCAATGTCTTCACAAACAGGCGGGGCACCGCCCGCAGACCATGCAGGTAGTGCAACGCACGCTGACCCAGATTCTTGCATCGTTACCCGTACCAGCCATCGTGAACGAAGCGGCTCCAACCAACGAATCTTCCCGGCCCGTCGTCGCGCCGCCGTCGCTGCATGCATCGGGCCATGGCGAACCGCTGCGCAGCGAATGGCAGCGCCCGAGCCAGTCAGCGCTGGATGCGGCCGAATTGCGTCGCCAGGGATTCCGTCGTGGCCTGTATGCGAGCGCGCTGGTACTGGGCATTGTCGCCGTGCTGCTGGTGTTCGTTGCCTTGCCGAAATGGGTGGCGCAACCGGCTGTGCCGGTACCGGCCGGATCGGCAGCGAAGGCAACGCCGCCGCCAGCGGCCGCACCGGTCAAGGCGCTCGACTTCCAAGCGCTGGCGCAAGCCAAGCAGCAGGCTGAAGAGCTGCGCGCGCCGCTCGAGGAACGCTTGAAAAAACTGCAGGTGCGCGCCGCGCCGCAGTGGGGCGAAGCGGAGTTCACTCGCGCGACGACGACGCTCGCCGCCGGCGATGAATTGTTTGCGGCGCGCGAGTACGGGCAGGCTGTCGAGCGCTTCGCGAGTATCGAACCCATCGTGCAGCAACTGGAAAAGCAGGCTGTGCAAGTATTGGCTGCCCAGCTGAAGTTGGGCGCGACGGCAGTGGCCGAAGGACGTTCAACCGATGCCAAAGCAGCCTTCGGCCTGGCGCAGAAAATCGACAGCGACAATCGAACGGCGGCAGCCGGACTCAAACGAGCCGAAACGCTGGACGAAGTACTGAAGCTACTGGCCGAGTCCGATCGTGCCGAACGGGACGGCGACATGCCGGCCGCAGCAACCGGCTATCGCAAGGCATTGACACTCGATGCCCAGACCGCTCGTGCGAGCGAAGGGCTGGCGCGTGTGCAGTCCCGCATGGCGGGCAACGCGTTCGCTGGTTCGATGGCGCAAGGCTTCAATGCCTTGACGAAGGCGGATTACACTGGCGCACGCACTGCCTTCGAATCGGCCGGCAAACTACGGCCGGGCGCGAATGAAGTGGTGCAGGCACTGAAGCAGGTCGAGCAGGAAGAGCGCACGCGCACGATCAACGCGCGGCTCGATAATGCACGGCAACACGAAAGCACGGAACAGTGGGCCGATGCGCTGAAGGAGTATCAAGCTGTCGCACAATTGGATTCCACCGTGACACCGGCGAGTGAAGGCATGGCGCGCACCCGGCCGCGTGCGGAACTGCATCAGCAACTCGAAGTCTATGTGACCCAGCCAGAGCGCCTGTTCAGTGCGCCAGTTCGTGATGCAGCACGGGCGACCTTGCAGCGTGCGCACGCGATCGCCAATCCGGGGCCGGTGCTGCAACAGCAGATCACGAAGGTGACCGACTGGCTGGCGCGCGCCGAAGTGCCGGTGGAAGTGACATTGGTGTCGGACAATGCCACGGCAGTGACGATCCGGCGCGTCGGCGAGCTTGGCGCATTCGAGCGTCGCTCGATGTCGCTTGCCCCGGGCAGTTACATCGTGGTGGGCACGCGTGTGGGTTATCGCGACGTACGTCGTGAAATTACCATCGCACCGGGCACACCGCCGGAGCCATTCGTCATTCGCTGTGAGGAGAAAATTTGAGTGAGCTGATCGTTCGCGAAGCACTGGGAACGAGGCGCTTTGCGGCGACGGATTTTCCGTTGGCCTTTGGCGGCGCAGGCAGTGTGGTCGTGCTGGCCGGCAGTGCCGCCGGTGTCGATG
>JAIBJL010000030.1 GCA_020029545.1 Gammaproteobacteria bacterium | reverse complement strand
CGGCGTTGGCTCGCGGCCCACAGCGAAGAATGTCCCGCAACAGCTCATCGAGCTTGGCGCGCGCCTGCTCGATGTCGGCGCAAGGGTAATCGCTGAGACCGATGGCTGCGGCAGCCTGGCTATCCAGCCGCGCACCGGTCAGTGCCAGCTGACGCGCTGCGCGCAAACCAATCCGTGCGACGACAAAAGGTGCGATCTGCGCAGGCACCAAACCCAGCCGCGTTTCCGACAATGCGAACTGGGCGCGCGCTGTCGTGATCACGAAATCCGCGCAGCACGCCAATCCAAAGCCGCCGCCCATGGCCGGCCCATCGACCAGCGCAATCACCGGCGCCGGGTAGTCATTGAGCGAATGAAAGAGTCTGCCGCCGCGCCGACTCTCTTCGAGTATCGGATGAGGCGCGCCATCTTGCTCGACGGCGGCGCTCATGGCGCCTTTGAGATTGCCGCCTGCGCAGAAGATGCCGTCCCGGCCTTGAATGACCAAGGCGCGCACGGCCAACTCGCGCACGGATGAGGCGTCGCGCGTCGCATCGATGACTCGCAGCAGGTCCTCGTTCATCGTGGCGCTGAGCGCATTGTTGGTCGCCGGGTCGTCCAACGTCACGATCAGACACGAGCTTCGCCGCTCCAAACGAATGACGGATGTGGCCGGTAGTGCGTCCATCAGAGCCTCGCTATACCAAAGCTGTTGGGACGCACTTGACGTCGATCGCCTTCCAGCGCGGTATTCAAACAAAAACCCACCACTGAGCGCGTGTCACGCGGATCGATCAGGCCGTCATCCCAGATGCGCGCCGTCGCGTGCAGCGCGGACGAGGTGCGCTCGTACAAATCGACGATCTTTTTTCCCGATGCGCCGATCTTGTCCATGTCGGGCTCGATGCCGCGCGCACGAGCCGACTCTTCCGCGACGATCGACAACACTCTTGCGGCCTGTTCGCCGCCCATCACGGCGACGCGATTGTTCGGCCAGGCGAATAGAAAGCGCGGCGCAAAGCCGCGCCCGCACATGCCGTAGTGCCCGGCACCGAAGCTGCCACCGATTTGAATCGTGATCTTCGGCACATCCGCATTGGTCACCGCCTGGATCATCTTCGACCCATGCTTGACGATGCCCGAGCGCTCCGCCTCCACGCCGACCATGAAGCCTGTCGTGTTCTGCAAGAACAGAATCGGCGTGCGCGATTGACAACACAGCTGAATGAATTGCGCAGCCTTGGTAGCGCCGGCCGCATCGATGGGCCCGTTGTTGCCGATGATGCCCACCGCATGCCCTTCGATAGCCGCATGTCCGCACACGGTGCTGACGCCATAGGCGCGCTTGAAGTCCAGCCAATCGCTGTCATCGACGAGTCGCGCGATCAGCTCGCGCACCTCATAGGGCTTGCGATAGTCGATTGGCACGATGCCGAGTATCTCCTGCGCGTCATAACGCGGCGGACGAAATGAGCGCGGCCGAACCAGCTCTCCCGCCTTGTCCCATTGCCATTTGTCGACGAGCTCGCGCGTGATGCGCAGGGCGTCGGCGTCATCCTCGGCAACGTACTCGCCCAATCCCGTGAGCTCGGAATGCAGCGTTGCGCCACCCAGCGATTCATCGTCGGCAATCTCGCCGGTGGCCGCTTTCAGCAGTGGCGGACCCGCGAGGAAGATCTTGGAGCGACCGCGCACGAGCACGATGTAGTCGGCGAGGCCGCTCTGATAGGCGCCGCCCGCCGTCGAAGAGCCGTGCACCACGGAGACCACGGGTATTCCCGCAGCAGACAGCCTGGCGAGGTTGGCGAAACTCACACCGCCGCGCACGAAGATCTCCGGTGCGAACGCCAGGTTGGCGCCGGCGCTTTCCACCAAATTGATCAACGGCAGTTTGTTCTCGAGCGCGATCTCCTGCGCGCGAATTTGCTTTTCCGTGCCCCACGGATGGTTCGCGCCGCCTTTGATGCCCGAGTCGGATGCAATCACCATCACGCGGGTGCCGGACACGAAGCCCATGCCAATGATGTTGCCGCCGCCGAAGACATTGTCCTTGCCGTCATCCTCATGGCATCCCAAGCCGGCGAGTGTCGAGATTTCCAGAAAGGGAGCGTCGCGATCGAGCAGCAAGTTGACGCGTTCACGTGGCAGCAACTGACCGCGTTGGTGAAACTTCGTCGCCGCGCGCGCGGAAGCTTCGCGCGCCTTGGCTTCGAGCTTGCGGAATTCATCGATGAGCTGCAGGTGCGCATCGCGGTTGGCACGAAACGCAGCGCTCTCGCGAATCAAAGACGATTGGATTGCCGGCATGTCTCAGGTCCTTGCTGCTAGCCGGGCAGCCATCGTGTCTTGCCGTGGATTCGTGTCACTCGAGCCCCCTGGTTGCACCTGAAATACTTATTCTGAGTAGTACTCAGTCTTCGATTATTGACGGGCGCCAAACTGAAATGCAACCGACCGCCGCATTTCCATTGCGAAATTCCAGATCGATGCCGCTAGAAGGCGCTGATCCGGGACGCCGGCCAAGTGCCCCGTCTGTTATTGCGTCGTAGCAAACCCCGCTCGAAGCGGTCCGCACCGCTTGTTTATTGATCTGAGCATGGCTCAGAATGCCATAGGGCTTACCCTGCCCGCCAGTGCAGTGGATGCCAGTGCAGCGGATGGATAGAGAAATTTGAATTATCGGGCAGAGTCGGATCGCATCGAGGTCAAAGCATGGTGAGTATCGCTTATAACCGTCAGGGAATGGCATGACCGCGGTACGCGCACGGGTCGGCAAGATGGCCCGGGAAGAACGTGAGCCGACGATCCTGGCGGCGACGCGCGAGCTACTGGAAACCCGCGGCCTCGTGGGAACATCCATGGCAGAGGTCGCAGCCCGCGCCAATGTTTCGGAAGCGACCGTCTTCAACTACTTCCCGACGCGGCGCGATCTGATGTTCCGCGTCATCACGGAGTGGATGGAGCCGGTCATCGCGCGACTGGAAGAGGATGTGGCGCATATCACGGGCACGCATGCGCGCATCGCCTTTTTCGCCGCTCGGCATCTGCGTGAAATGCAGGCCGCACCGGGCATGCACCAGCTCATCTATAGAGAAGTGCACTGGGACGACTATTACGGCTCGACGCTGCACCGGCTGAACCAGCGCTACACGCGGATCGTCGGCTGGATTCTCAAGGACGGACAGCGCAGCGGCGACGTGCGTGCCGATATCGATCTGGACATTACGAGAGACCTGCTTTTCGGAGCGCTGCATCACGTCGGATGGCGCACCTTGATGAACAACCGTGCACTCGATATCGAAGCGACCGCGAACCGGATTGCGGGCCCGCTCTTTTCCGGCATCCGTGCGGATTGCGAGGGCAATGGAGAAGTCCCGGGCCTCAAGGATGCGATCGTGCGGTTGGAACGGGCCGTCGAACAGCTAAAGGTGAACAGTTAACGTCATGGACTCCCGTATTCTCTTCCGCGCCGACGCGTCGCGACAGCCCTCAAGTCGGATCGCGAGGCCGGATCGCGGCGCGGACGAACGCGGAACTTTGAAAGCAGGTGGGCCGGCTTGTAGGCGAGCTTCGAGTTGCGGAAACCCGGCTTGCCAAGATCCTGCTCGAAGTTCAGCCATTCCACGCGGCCGGCATGACGCCTGCACAGCTCCTGAAACATATACGGATAGATGCCGTTGAAAGCCGACAGGCCTTTGGCGAACCGCACCACCGCTGTGTTCGCGGCAAGCGCCTCGTGGAGCAAAAAGCCTGCCGGCTCCGAATCAATGTAATAGAGCGTTCCCTGCAGCGGTTGAAATTCGCCGGTTAGCTCCAGCGCCTGACGACACGGCACCGCGTCCGCGGCATCCCGCTCCAAACCTTTCTCCGCGCACCACCGCTCCAGCACCTGCAGCGCATCGGCACGCGCGTTGGCCGGCAGGTCATGCTGGGTTATATGCCGTTCCCTCAGCTGTCGCGCGAATGTCCGCTGCGCGCGCAGCGACCGCGGCGCATATTCGATAAATTGCGCGGCGGGAAACAGATAGTCGGAGTCTTCCCGCAGCGCCGTCATCTCGAACAGGTCGGCGTTCAGTGCCGCCGCGGTGGTTTCCGCAACCGGATAGAAGCATTCGTCCGGACCAAGCAGAATGGCCAGTATTTCCGGCGCCACTTCCACAAGATCGAAAAGCGCAATCAGATGCGGCGTTCCATCGTAAGTGCGGCCGGCTATGCAGGGATAGCGTCCCGGCAGGTATCGATATTCATGCACCTCGCGGAACAGATAGAGATTGCTGAAGCTGAACTCGGACAGCGCTCGCTCGCCCAGTGAAGCGCGCAGACTTCTGAATGCACCCTCCACGATTTCCCGATGTTCCAGGCCGAGCGGTATGGCGGACCTTCTCGGCGGCGGCCCAAGGACTGCCGATGCGAGGCGATATTCAGTCACGCGAGGATGTTTTGCGTGCGCCGGGCGCCGGTCCCTGCTCGGGCGGCCCCGCGAAACATTGCGCAATGCGCATCCATTCCGCGGCGACAAGCCCCGTCGTTTCGAGCGCGGTGTCGGCAAGATTGCGCCTTTGCGTGACGACGAGGCAGAAATCCATCGCCGGGCCACGTACGGCACCGCTGCGCGAGCCCTCGTTCCACGTCCAGATGTCGCCGCCGGAGCGCAGTTCGACCCGCGGTGCTTCTTCAGGAGGCTGCTGTCCACGCACGACATAGGACCAGCGGAAAGTCGATACGCCGAGATGGGCGATATGTTTCAGCCTGGGGGTGGGCCGCCGCACAACGCCCAAGGCATCATAGATATCCTGGCCGTGCGCCCATGTCTCCATCAGCCGCGCGGTGACGAAGGAGCGCGCGCTCATGTCCGGGCCGAACCATGGCAGGCGCGTTACAGGATCGAGACGTTCGAAACGTTCCAGCAAATCCGTAAAGGCGCGTTCCCAGCGCGAGACAAGCGCCCCGGCAGCAACGCCGGCATATTCCCGCCGCGCGATTTCACTGATCTGCTCGCCGCACGCCAGACGCTGCTCGATCGCACCCTGGCTTTGGCGGAAGGCGGACGCATCGTCGGCGGCGACCACGGCCAGCTCATCGAACAGAAGCAGGTGCGCGATTTCGTCCTGGACAGTCCAGCCGAAAAAGTCTGTCCGACGTTGCCACTCGGACACGCTTAATTGCCGCACGCAGTCGGCGAGCTCGCGATACTCGTTCAGCGCATCGTCACAGAGCTGCTTCATGTCGCGGCTACAAAGACCGAGCGTTCGTGCGACAACTCGCGAAAGCCATGTACGCCATGATACCGACCCATGCCGCTCTGGTTCACGCCGCCGAAGGGAAGCTGCGGCTCGAACCAATGCAACGCCCACCCGTTGATGGTCACGCCACCCGAGGAGGTGTTGTCCACCACGGTTTCGGCAAACGCATCATCTTCGCTGAATAGGTAGAGTGCGAGCGGCTTCCCGCCTGCCTCGATGGATGCGAAGACCTCTTCGAGGCGGTCATAGGCGACGACGGGAAGGATGGGGCCGAAAATCTCCTCCGTCATCAGCAGTGCGTCTGCGGGAACGTCGTAAAGAACGGTCGGATGAACTATACGATCATCGCGCTCGATCCGGCCGCCAAAGGCGATTTTCGCTCCCCTCGCGCGAGCATCTTCAAGATAGCCCGCAAGCCGCTCCAGATTGCGCGTGTCGACGATCCTTCCGATGCTATCGCGGTTAAGCTCACCATTCAGATAATAGGTGGCCATGATGACCTTCTCCAATGCGCAGACAAGCGCATCCCTGCGGGCCGCAGGAACATAGACGATGTCGGGACAAAGACAGACCTGCCCGGAGTTATAGCACCGGGCAGGCGCGATGATCGCCGCCACCTGCTGCAGGTCGACCGCATCGTCGAGCACGACGGGGCATTTGCCACCGAGCTCAAGGGTGACGGAGGCCAGATTCCTGGCGGCTGCAGCCATTACGACCCGCCCGACGGCGGGACTGCCGGTGAAGAATATATGATCTACCGGAAGCTCCAGCAGCTCCCGGGCGAGGTCCACTCCCCCCTCGAAAACCGCGACTTCCGATTCGTCGAAAGCTTCGCGGATGATACTCGCGCAGACCACGCTGGTGGCGGGGGCGAGTTCGTTGGGTTTCGCAAGCGCCGTATTGCCGGCCGCGATGATAGGCACGAGAGGTTCAAACAGAAGCTGAAAGGGAAAATTCCAGGGTGCGAACAACAGGCACACACCGCGCGGCTCATAGGTGATCCGCGCCTGTGCGTTGCCGAACTGGGCCGACGGAGTGACCGGCAGGGGGGCCATCCAGTCTTCCAGATGCGCCAGCGCGTCGTCGATATCCGCGATGACGCTGGAAATCTCGCCGCCCGCCTCCACCGCGGGCTTGCGCAGGTCCGTTGACAGCGCCTCGACAATACGCGGTTCGTTCCGAAGCACCGTGTCGCGAAGGCGCCGCAGTCGTGCCTTGCGCTCATCCGCCGATGATCGTTTGATCCGCCATTTATTGTCGCGTTGCAGCTTGAAGATTCTTCGAATTTCAAGGCGATTTTCAGACATGCCTGTCTCCACGACATTCGGTTTTTTCAGTTGATTGCCCGCGAAAGGCCCTTCCAATACGGCTCCCGCAGCAGGTGCTTCAGCACCTTGCCGCTCGGGTTCCTCGGCAGCGCCTCGCTGCAATCCACGGAAGTGGGGCATTTGTAATGCGCCAGCCGCTCGCGAGCGAACTGGATGAGTTCCGCCTCCGAAGCACTCGCGCCCTGCCTGAGGACGATGCATGCCTTGACGGTTTCCCCCCATTTGGCGTCGGGTACGCCGATGACCGCGACCTCGAGCACCGCCGGGTGCTCGGCGAGGACATTCTCCACCTCGGCCGGGTAGATATTCTCGCCGCCCGAAATGATCATGTCCTTCACACGATCGCAGAGGTAGAGATAGCCGTCCCGAATATAGCCGGCGTCGCCCGAACGCAGCCAGCCGCCATCCTCGTCCTGCCCTTCGGGAAAAGCCGCCGCCGTAGCCTCGGCGTTGCCGAGATAACCCCGCATGTTCTGCCTCGACCGGATCCACGCCTCCCCCACCGCACCGTCCGCACACTCCGCGCCGGTCGTCGGCTCGACTATTCTGATCGCGATGTGAGGGGCGGGTTTGCCGGCCGAGCGGAGCAGATGCGCGCGCGGGCCGCCGGGATCGTGGTCGTCCGGCGTCAGCACGGTCACAGTGCCGCTGCATTCAGTCATGCCGAAAACCTGCGCGAAACCGCAGCCGAACGCCGCTATCGCATCGGTGAGTAACCGCTCGTCGATGGGTGATCCGCCATAAGCGATGCTGCGCAGGGAGGACAGGTCGGTTCCATGGATCGCGGGTGATCCGATCAGCGCGCGCAGCATCGCGGGCACCACGAAGCTGTCGGTTACACGGTGACGGGCAACGGCTGCGAGCCAATCCTGCGGTTCGAACTGCGGATAGAAGACCGCACGGGCGTGAAGAGAAAGCATCCAGATCGCGTTGACGATTCCAGACACATGAAATGTTGGCAGCACGTTGAGATGGACCGTCCGCCCTTCCTCGAAGCCGAAAATCGGCGTCCACGCCTCGCAGTGCGTCAATATCCCGAGGTGACCGAGATCAACAGCCTTCGGCCGGCCGGTCGTTCCCGAGGAGAAAAGCAGAACAGCCGCATCTTCAGGAGCCGGCGCGGCCCCGGGGTCCAACGCAGGAAATGACTGCGCCCAACGGCAAAAGGCGCGCTCGCTCCCATCATCTTCCGTGACGAGGTGCAGCAGCACATCGGGCATGCGGACATCACGCAGCGTGCCGGTCAGAAAGGCATCCGCCACCAGCACTTTCGGCCGCGCGACCTCCACTACATAGTCCAACTCGCGGGCCGACAATCGCCAGTTCAGCGGCGACAGCCTCGCGCCGAGCTTGCCGGCGGCCAGCAAAAGAAGGATGCATTCGGCGGTGTGCTTGGTGAGGCATGCGACCGTGTCGCCCGCGCCCACGCCATGGTTTACCAGCCCCTGGGCAACATGATTGGACTGCCTATCGAGTTCGGCATAGGTCCATGTCCGCGAGGGCGTGACAAAGGCGATGGTATCCCCGTGAGCTCGCGCCTGAATGCGGATCACATCCGGGATGGAACGGAAGCACGAAGCAATATCGATACCAGCACCGCTCTTGATAGCCTGCATCTGTGTCCTCCTCGCCTCACGCGCACGGCTGCTGAACGTGCGACTCATTCCGAAGCGATGACCTACTCGGTCGTCGGCCTACTGGGTCATCGGGTTGATTGCGTCGATCCTCGCGACCGCGGTCTGCGCCTTGCCGTCGACGGTCATGCTGTAGTCGCTCAACAGATCGGTCATGGGGAGCTTACGCTGAGGGGCTCCGCACTGCAGGCCCTCCTGTCTGGCTCTCCGGCACGCGAGGCGGCGCGCTGCCAAGATCTGCCTTATCCGCTTTCTTCATAGCACCGGCCTTGCGACCCATCAAGCTCATCATGCCGAGCAGGACCGGCTTGAACGCGCGGGAAAACAACAGGCCCTTGACGTAGGGAAAGACGCGCATGGCCGCCGACTCCTTGGGCGAGATGTACATGCTGGCGTCGGCGTGCGCCTGCGGGTCGAGTGTCCGCTTGATCCGGCGCATCCACAGACCGGCGTGCATCGTGCGGCCAAACATGTCGATCATCGGGCCTGCGATGAAGGAGGCTATTCCCAGCCGCTGCTTCTGCATGAGATAGACATGACGCAGGAAGGCCACAAGGGCGATGGCGCCGCCCCTTGGGCTCTTGCGCACCGCCACGACATGCTCTGTCCAGAGCTGGCGGTTTTCGGTGGGCCAGGCCCAGTGGCTTTCGGCGTCCTCGGTGAACACGTCGCCGCTCGCAAGGTCCTCTTTCACGAGTTGCTCGGCGGATTCGACCGCCTTGGGCCACAGGTGCCAGGAGTCGGCAATTCCGTAGCTGGTGGCGCCGTTGTTGGTGCGGGCGCGACCCACATATTGCGACGTGACCAGACCGCGCACCAACATCTCGGCATGCTCGCGCTCAAGCGCGAGCATGCGCCCGCCGGTTTCCTCGACGATCAGGCGGACCAGCTTCTCCTGGTGTGCGACCTGCGCCGGCGAATGGCCGATGGTCAGCACCTGCAGGCCGTGACGGCTCTCGTCGCGCGCGATCTCGGGAAGCGTGCCGTTGAGGCGACGGTCGCGATATTCGTTGTTGCTACGTGTCAGGACGAAGCCGATGTTGGCGGGTGGCATCCTCAGCACGGCGAACATCTGGCCGCTATGGTTGAGGCGCATGACCGCATCGCGGACCTGCTCGGAACTAGGCCAGACGGGCGCGAAGAAGCGCATGTTCTCGCTCAGCGGCATGCCATCCTGCGGGAAGACGCCGGTGCGCTCCAGCTTGCGCGCGCCCGCCCAGGGGTAGAGTTTGTAGCCGATGCAGGTGAAGATGCCGAGCGCGCCATGCGCGCCGAAATAGCCGCGTATCATCCCGCGAAACCCGATGCCGGGACCTTCTTCGCTGAACCAGTCCTCGCCCGTCGTGCCGATGCGGACGATCTCGCCGTCGACCGTCACCCACTCGAGCGCAAGGATGTTGCGCGCGTTGTGCCCGGTGCTGGAGCCGGTGATGCCGATGCCCAGCATCGAGGTCGCCGAGGCGAGCGGCGAGTGTCCCGGGCCCGCGCCGATGACGTGACAGGTGAGCCCCACCTTCATGGCCTCCGCCATCAGCCGCCCGGCAGTGGCATAGGGCTGGATCACCGCCATCTGATTGGCGCGGTCGATCTTCAGGATGCGATCCATGCGAACCAAGTCGAGCACGACGACGTTCGGCTGGTGGCTGAGATAGAAGGTGCCATTGCCGGTGCTGAGCGGACGGAACTTCAGGCCGTTGGCATTGCAGGCGCGGACGATCGCGGCCACTTCCTCGGTCGACTTCGGCAACACGATCGCCGCCGGAAAGAAAGTGAACTTGGGGCCCGGCATCATGCCGCTGTTCCAGGCGTAGCAGCTGAGCGTGGCGGGATCGGTGCGGACGTTCTCCACTCCGACTGCCGCCTGCAGGGCTTTGAGCGCGGCTGTTTCGATGCTCATCGCTCAGCCCTCCACCGGCGCGATATAGTCGATCAGGTTCGACACGGCGATGGGCAGGCGTTCGCGCTGCGCAACGGCGCGCAGGTGGCAGGCGCACTCAGCGCTGCTTGTCACCAGGGTCTTGGCACCGGTCGACAGCGCTTCGGTCAGCCGGTCACGCGCCGCCATCGTCGCGAACTCGGGATTGAATGTACCGCCGCCGCCGCCCAGCCCGCAGCAAAAGCTGGTCTCGCGGATGCGCGGCATCTCGCGGATTTCGGCACCGGTCGCCGCGATGAGCGCGCGCGGTTCGTCGTAGACGCCGCCATTGCCATACAGGACCGGGACATTGGATTGGCGCACACGGATCGCCGCGAAGGCGGCGTCGTGCCAGCCGCTCCACGGCACATAGGGCTCACCCAGCCGTCCAAGCCGGCAGGTATCGTGATAGGTGACGGCTTCGCCCTGGTGCGCGGCGATCGGCGGCTTGTGACGGGCGAGCCATTGCGTGACGTGCACCACCTTGTCGACCGGCAGCGTCACGCCCATGCGCGGATAGTAGCCGCGCAACGCTGCGAACAGCGCGTCGTCCTGCGTCAGGATAGAGCGGGCGCCGCTTTCCCGCACGAGCGCGACAACCTTCTCGGCGAGCGTGCGGGCCAGCGCCTGGTCGCCGACCTCGAAGGCGAGGCCGCCACAGTCCACCTCCGCCGCGCCGGCGATCGTGAAACTCGCGCCGCTCGCGTCGAGCGTGGCGACGAGGCGCTGCAACTGCGGCCATTGCTCGCGATCGAGCGCGGCATCGCCGACGAGCAGTACCATGTCCGGACGCTCCGGTGCGGTCCGCGACAGCGAGGCGCACCACGCGCCGCGGTTCCCGTCCGTGCTTCCGGCCACGTTCCCAGTGGAGCGCAGGTTGTCGGTGAGCGCCTTCAAGCTGGCGGGAAGCTGGCCGTCCTGGACGACGCGCTCGCGCAGCGCATAGATCGCCTCCAGCGGCTCGACCATATCGTCATGGAACGTGCCGCACACGACCTGGCAGCCGCCGCAGGCGGAGCAGGCGTAGATGGCGTCCAGCATCCCCTCGTCATAGCCGATCTTGCCGTGCAACAGCGCATATCCCATGATCGCCTTGCCGCCGCCGCTATAGGAGAAGACCTTGCCGTAGCGGATGCTCGGGCAGACATGCGCGAACTCTTCGGTGTCGATGCTCGGCAACCACCGGCAGTTGGAGCACCGGGTACAGTCGCTCATCGAGCGATCACGATCTTCTAGACTCATTACTGGAAAACTCCGCTGTGAGCTCTCGCCCGGGTCAGAGGCCGAGGCGACCGGGTTGGAGGATGCCCTTGGGATCGAACATCGACTTGCAGTGGCGCAGGAAGGGGACGATTTTCGGGTTGCGCGCATAGGCCATTTCCGTCCACGCGCCATAGGGCCGGCTGAAGAAGCCACCCTTGTCGCAGCAGGCCTGCGCCAGTTCGGCGGCCAGCGCGTCGGCGCGCGGCGCATTGCCGGGGATGACGAATTCCAGATGGCAGTTGCGCCCCTGCAGGCGCGGCTGGACATAGACCGCGATATCGGTCGTCGCGACGCCATGCTTTGTCGCCAACCCTTCCGCCAGTTTCACGAAGGCCGGAACACGATCGCCCTGCGTCAGGAAGAACACGCTCCTGTGCTTGCCGGCTACGTCGCGATAGTCCCCATCCGCCAAGCTCGCTTGCCGATTGACGATCGCCTGTGCGGAAAGCCCCGCCACGGCCGGAGCGATGGCCAGCCCCGCCGCTTGGACCAGCGCACGCGTATCGGCGGCTTCATAAGCCAACCGATCCTCGGGAAGATCGGCGGCGGCGGCGATGTTGACCAGCAGCGCCCAGGCGGGAAACTTCGCCTCCTCGACTGCAATACCCACCGCTCGCGCCAGCATCGCCAGATGCGCGCGGCTGGAGAGGAACAGGCTATGGCCCAGCCGCCGGTAATTGAGTTCGGCCGACAGATCCAGCAACGGCTCCGCGGTCTGCGCCGTGACGAAGAAGGATTCCTCCGCCAAGGGCAGCCGGTCGCAGAAGATCGCCGCCCAGGTGACGATGCCCAGCGTGCCCTGCGAGCCTTGCAGTACGCGCATGAAATCGGTGCCGACCGGGCCGGTCGCGGTCATGTAGCGCATGCCCGCTTTCCAGTGATCGTCCATTTTGCCGGGGTTGCCGGCCGCGCCGGTATGGAAACGCTCGCCCGATCCGAACACGATCTCGGCCGCACCGAAGGGATCGAGTACATCCCACTGCTCGCGTACCATCAGTAGCGGCTCGCGCTCTAGATAACTCGCAATCGCCGATTTGCCGGCGCGCGGCAGGAGCGGCTTGAAGCTGCGTAGCCTCTGCGGCGCCAGCAGTCGGTCCAACTCGGCAAAGCTCAGGCCGGGCTCAATGATCGCCACCGCGTCGCCCGCATCGACATGGAACAGCCGCCGCATGCGGCCCAGATCGATCTGCAGCATCACGGGGTCCGAGGCACGACGTGCCGGGTGCGCCGCGGAACTGCTAACTCCTAGCGACACGCCCTGCGCGGCCGCCCACTTCACCAGCGCCTCTACTTCATCCGCCGTGCGAGGCTGCGCGGTCCAGTCGTGCTCGCTCGCAGCGCTCCCCGCTACTCGGGGAATCCTGCGTACTTCAATCGGCGACCCGCGCAGCGCGACATTTTGCAACGAGGCGTCGCCGGCCCTGCTTTCTGCATTTCTCAACACGGGTTGTACGCCTCCGCCCTCTTTATTCTTTCAGGCCATCACGGTAGACGCGGCATCGATTCATGTCAATATAGTTGCATAGATACATCACACAAATTCTTTATTTCTGATGATATCTCAGAAGATAATGAGCAACTATATTGACAAGATAGAAAGTGGACGGGCACGATGCGATGCGCGCAGCGTCGATGCGCACCGTCCTGAATGCACAGGCCAATGTCAGACAGGACTGCGCGATGGAATACCAATTTCTCAGCCCAGAGCCGACAAACCAGAGCCGATAAACCAGAGCCGATAAACATGTCCTACAACCGCAAGCCCATTCCCACTCGCATCCTGATCTTCGGTGCCTCCGGACATATAGGAGGTCCGCTGGCGACGTTCCTCACGCGTGAAGCGCCATCGATCGGATTGCGCCTGGCGAGCAGCGACGAGACCCGGGCCGCGGAGCTGCGCAAAGCATTCCCAGCGGCCGAAGTTGTGGTCGCCGATTATTCCGAACCGGCATCTCTGCTAAAGGCGGTGGACCGCATGGAGGGTGTTTTCGTCGTCACGCCAGCGGGGACGGACGAAAGGATGGCGACTACCAACCTGGTCGAGGCGCTCAAGGCCTCCGGCAGTCTGGTCCATCTGATTCGACTGGTTGCGATCTATCCGGATGCCAACCCTCGCCGGATTCCGCCATCGCTGGCATTTTTGTTCCAGCATTCGATCGCCAAGCAGATTCTCGACGAAAGCGATCTGCCGGTGACCTATCTGAACTGCGGCGCGACCTTCATGGATAATTTTCTGCGCCGCGGCCAAGCCGAAAGTATCCGGCGCGAACGCAAGTTTGTCTGGCCGGAGCGCCTCGTCCCCTGGATCGACACCCGCGATATCGGCGAGGTTGCCGGTCACCTGTTGCTGTCCGACAATCATCGGCATATCGGCCAGCTTCATACGATCAACAACGGCCATGATCTGCTGCGCTTCCACCAGGTCGCCGAACTCTTGAGCGAGGTCCTGGGAGAGCCGGTCAGCTACGATTCCTCCAAGGAAGCCTTCTTCGCCACTTACGCCCAACTGGGCCCGATACGTCAGCTCATCTGGGATTTCCTGCAGTACGAGCAGGACAATGAGGTCATCTGGTCAAGGAACGACTTCGTTGAACGAACACTTGGGCGCAAGCCCACAACCCTGCGCGAATGGCTCATCGAGCATCGGGACGCGATACTAAAAAACCAGCCGGCGTCGTGATTGCCGCAGGCGTTCCTTGCCTCATCGGGCGTCAGATGATCAGATGCGGAACGCTTTGGCAGTCGATCGGAAAGATATTTCGTGAAGCTTGATGCTCAGAGCCCGATCCTGATGTTCAGTCTGATGCGGGCGACCTACTGGTTCGATGAAGGCTTGCGGCGAGCGCTTCGGGCCCGTGGCGTGCGACCGTTGCCTCGCGCGCAATCCATGCTGGTGATCAATGTCGCCCTCGGATTGCGCAAGCAAACACAACTGGCCGAGGCGCTGGGTATCAGCCGCCAGGCGGTCAACCGGATCGTGGGCGATCTGGTCGAGGCCGGTGCGCTGATCGTCACACCCGACCCTGATGATGGACGGGGCATGGTGATCGAGCTGGCACCGACGATCAACGAAGATGCACATGATACGCTCAAGATCATCGCAACCCTCGAACGAAAGCTCGGGGATCTCATCGGCGAGGATCGGCTTGGCGTACTCCGCACCGCCCTGACGATGGATTGGGGCGAACCCGACTTGGGATAGACTTGGGATAAAGAGCCGACCACATCGACTGCAGCTTGCTTAAATGGACTCCCGCATTCTCTCCCGCGCCGACATAGAGTTCCTTCTGTACGAATGGCTCGACGTGGAGGCGTTATGCCGGCGGCCGCGCTTCAGCGACCACAATCGCGACACGTTCGACGCGATGCTTGGGCTTTGCGAGCGTCTCGCGACCGAGAAATTCGCCAATCACAACCGCAAGGCCGATCAGGAGGAAGCGCGCTTCAACGGTACGACGGTCGAACTCGTCGCGGAAATTGCCGAAGCCGTGGCCGCGTACGGTGAAGCGGGCCTGGTGGCAGCCGGTCAGGACTATGCGTTGGGCGGCATGCAGTTGCCCATGGTGGTGGAGAAGACCGGCTTCGCCTGGTTCCTGGCGGCGAACATGTCCACATGCAGCTTCCCCTTCCTGACGGCCGCCAATGCGAACCTGCTGCTGGCACATGGCACGCAGGACATGATCGAGCTTTATGCACGACCGATGTTCGAGGGACGCTATTACGGCACCATGTGCCTGTCGGAGCCGCATGCTGGCTCTTCACTCGCCGAGATCCGGACACGGGCGGTGCCACAGCCGGACGGCAGCTACCGCCTGTTCGGCAACAAGATGTGGATCTCGGCCGGCGAGCACGAACTGGGCGAGAACATCATCCATCTGGTGCTCGCGCGCCTGCCCGACGCACCTGCCGGCGTCAAGGGCATCTCGCTCTTCCTCGTACCGCGGCGACTCCTCGGTGCCGACGGCAAGCCCGGCGAGCGCAACGATATCGCGCTGGCCGGCCTGAACCATAAGATGGGCACGCGCGGCACGCCCAACTGCCTGCTGAATTTCGGCGAGGGCGCGTTCACTCCTGGCGGCCTTCCCGGCGCCAAAGGCTGGCTCGTCGGCAAGCCCCACCAGGGACTTGCGGCCATGTTCCATATGATGAACGAAGCCCGGATCGGCGTCGGGCTGACCGCAACCGCGGTCGGCTACACGGCTTATCTGCACGCGCTGGAGTATGCCCGCACGCGCCCCCAAGGCTATCTGCCCGGCCATCGCGGACGCGACGCAAAGCAGGTCATGATCATCGAGCATGCCGATGTGCGGCGGATGCTGCTCGCCCAGAAATGCTATGCCGAAGGCGGCCTGGCACTGAACCTCTATTGCGCGTTGCTGGTCGATGACCAGCGCACAGCGCCGGACGAAGGTACGCGCGAGACCGCGCGGTTGCTGCTGGAACTGCTGACGCCGGTGGCGAAAAGCTGGCCGTCGCAATGGTGCGTGGAAGGATGCAGCCTCGCCATCCAGGTTCACGGCGGCTACGGCTATACCCGCGACTATCTCGTCGAGCAGTTCTATCGCGACAACCGGCTCAATCCCATTCACGAGGGCACCCACGGCGTTCACGGCATCGACCTGCTCGGCCGCAAGGTGGCGATGGAAGGCGGAGCAGCCTTCGCCGCACTTCGCGACCGAATTGCAACGACGCTGGAGAAGGTCGCGAACGACGAGCAACTGAGCAGCCATGGCAAGGCGCTGCGGGCCCGACTGGATGGCCTCGCCACCGTGACGCGGCAATTGGTCGCCGATCCCGATGCGACACGCGCCTTGGCCAATTCCAACGCCTATCTCGAGGCGTTCGGTCACCTCGTGGTCGCCTGGATCTGGCTCGAGCAAATGATCGTTGCCTGCGGCGACAGCGACCTGCATCGGGGCAAACGCCAGGCGGGCCGCTATTTCTTCGCCTGGGAGCTACCGAAGGTCGACAACATGCTGGAGCGCCTGGCGGCCGTGGACGATACCGCCTTGTCGATGCAGGACCGCTGGTTCTGAGCGGGATGACTGATCCCTTTCAACATTTCGTCACGACATCGGTCATGTATAAATTGTCGCTGCCATTGTTGAGTGTGTGAATCAGAATGGATAGTGCCGTGGCTCGTCCTGCACGGTGATCCAATGGTCGCGTGTCAACTCGGCGACGATCCAGTCGCCATTGAAGCGCCCGATGCCGCTGTTCTTCTCGCCCCCGAACATGTTGAACGGACTGTCCCCGATCGGGATGTCGTTGACGTGCGTCATGCCCGCTTCGCTTCTTCTGGCGAAGCGCACGCCACGCGACGCATCGCGAGTGTAGACGCAGCTTGCCAGCCCGAATTCGGTCGCGTTGGCCAGTGCCAGGGCATGCTCCTCATCGTCGGCGCGGATGATGGGTGCGACCGGCGCGAACTGCTCCGCCTGCGCGAAGGCGTGATCGTTGGCGACGCCAGTGAACACGTGCGGCGGCACTACCAGTCCTTCGATCTCGCCGCCCAGCAATTCCTCGAACCCCGCCGCGCGTGCCGTGGCGATGTTGCGTTCCGCAGCCTTGCGTTGCTTGGCGCTGATGAGCGGACCGATGACCGTCGCCGGATCAGCCGGATCGCCATGACGCAGGGTGCGAGCGTGTGCGACGAAGCGTTCGGTGAATTCATCCGCGATAGACGCGTCGACGATGATGCGGTTCGCGCTCATGCAGATCTGGCCGCTGTGCAGGAAGCGCGCGAAGACGGCGGCTTTTACGGCGAGATCGATATCGGCATCGTCCAGCACGACGAAGGGAGCGTTGCCGCCCAGCTCCAGCCCGATGTGTTTCAGCCGCTTGCCCGACGCCGCCAGGCCCGCGATGCGTCGGCCGACGCGGGTAGAACCCGTGAAGGAAATGAGGCTGGGCACGTCGTGCAGCGTGAACGCATCGCCGATCTGCTCCACATCGCCGACGACAATGTTGAGCAGGCCGGGCGGTAACCCGGCTTCCTCGTAGATCGAGGCGAGCAGCAGACCACCCGTGATCGGCGATTCTTCCGACGGCTTCACAACGACCGCATTGCCGACCGCAAGCGCCGGCGCCACCGTCCGGTTCGACAGGTGCATCGGGAAATTCCACGGGCTGATGACGCCGACCACGCCGAGCGGCTCGCGATAGACGAAGCTCTGTTTGCCCGGGATGTCGATCGGCATGATCCGCCCCTCGACGCGCGAGGGCAGCGAGATCGCTTCCTGCATGCCGGCGCGCAGGGAGGACCATTCGACAGCAGCCTTCAGCAGCGTGCTGCCAGTTTCGCGCACCAGCCAACCGATGATCTCCTCGCGCCGGCGTTCGATGACGGCGAGAGCGCGGTGGAACAAGGCGCTGCGCTCACTCGGCAGCGTCTTGGCCCAAGCCTTCTGCGCTCTGGCGGCGGCGCGATAGGCGCGGTCCAGGTCGTCGAGGCTGGCCAACGCCAGATCGGCCACGACGCTGCCGTCATAGGGGTTGAGATCGGCCATCCGCGCGCCTGAAGTACCCGCGCACCAGCGACCGTCGATATATTGGCCGAGGAACGGTGGCTCGGCGATCGAAGAGGTTCCACTTGTCGTCGACACGGTTCGGTCTCCTGCAAGGATGTGAACGATCAAAAGTTCGCAGTCTGCCCACGCCGTAGGTGCGAGGAGCACCGATCGTGGCGACCGCGACGGGACCTACGGACTCAACTGGCCGCTGCTGTAAACGGGCTCGTCCGTTGGCTCCACATGAAGAGTCTCCTGCTTCGATCAACCCTTCAGACAACCTTTTTCAGAAATTCGCACTCCGACGGGCTCGATAGCTCGGTGCGTCCAGCGCGAGCGTGGCCACGGCCACCACAGATCGAAGCCTGCTCCTCAGGGTGCCCTCCCTGCGATTTGTTTTGTTGCCGGTGTACGGGGAGGCTGCGCATGGTAAAAGATTCAAACCGCCTGCGCCATCCGAGTGGATTCGCAGAACGGGCCTTTGACTTGAAGCGCAGAACCAGTCGCGTCGATGGACAGCCAGGCGTTCTCGCTAGCGCGTTCGATGGAGTCGCCATCGCGCTGGTTCGCATCGGCCATGCATTTCACATTGCGGCGAATGAATCAGTTGATTCAACGGACAACCGAGGCGGCCGCGTATGTTCAGCGACTCCTGAAAGGCTCCCTCAGGACGGGTTCGCCGAATATTTGCTTTCCTCGTTGGCCAGGCGCAGCAGCACGCTGCGCATCAGCATGCCGGGGCGGTCGGGCGCGAAGCTCAACTCCGGCAGCGGCTCGACCGCTTCGTCCTTGATGGCCTGAATCCAGCTCAGGGCGTCCTTGTCTTCGGTGAATGCCTTGTTGATCCCCGCCGCAAGAACGCCGTCGATCTCGGGGTTGTCCAGCTGGAAATCACGACTGAAGAACCACCAGTAGTGGATGCTGTTCTGCTGCGCGGGGGTGAACACGTGAGTGATGTTGAAGTGGAAAGGCCGGGCCTCGCCCTGAGGTGCGGATTCGACGAATCTCGAATGTGACACGTGCAGGGCGGGCGACTCGAAGCAGCTGTCGGAATAGCTGTCCACCCGCCGTCCGGGAATGCCCATGATGTGACCGAAGCCCGCCGCCACCGGCGAGTCCGGCAGCTCGCGGGTCATGAACACCTTGTTGCCCTCCTGCCGCACCTTCAACACGGAGTTGATGTACTCCTCCGTGCTGACCGCGTCGCCGTGCAGCACCGGGAAGTGCGTATGGTCGAGCAGGTTCTCGTGCATGGCCACGTAATTGGCGTCGACCTCGGCGGATCCGGACACCGTGCGCCACGCGTCCGAGTCGAGCCACGGCAGATCGACGATCAGGCTGTCGTCAGCCTTGGCGGCGTCTCCCATCCAGATCCACACCACCGGCCCGCGCTCGCGCACCGGGTAGCTGCGCTGCTTCGCATGCCCCGGGGCGCGCCGCAGCGACGGCATCTCGACGCACTGACCGCTCGCGTCGAAGCGCATGCCGTGGTAGCCGCAGCGAACGCAGTCGCCTTCCAGGCGCCCCTTGTCCAGGGGGAAGGAGCGGTGAACGCAGCGATTATCCATTGCCACGGGCAGGCCGGCCTCGGTCCGGTAGAACAGCACCGGGGTGCCCAGCACTCGACGAACCATCAGAGTGCGTCCGACCTCGCTGGCCAGTGCACCCATGTACCAACAATTGCGCACGAGCGGCGTGCGGTGATCGGCCATCTGGAAGGACGCCGCGGACGATGCGGTGGACTCTGCGAGGGACATGGCGATCAACTCCATTCAATCGAGGATAGGAAGAATAAACGCACCGAACACCATGTCCTTACAATCAGTCCAGTGGCCGAGCCCGCGGCAGCTGATCAAGGTAATCCAACATGATTTTGAGCCCACGATCTGACTTGATCAGCCTGGCATCGCCGGGCCGCCGGAAGCGCATGTTCTCGACGATGCGCTCGTCCTCTCTGTTCAAGTTCTTCAGAAAACTCTCCAACTCGTCCAGTCGCTTGT
>JAIBJL010000236.1 GCA_020029545.1 Gammaproteobacteria bacterium | reverse complement strand
ATGTGCGGCATTCCAGTGGGACACGTCGAAGCGGGTCTGCGTACCGACGACATTCGTCAACCGTTTCCCGAAGAAATGAATCGTCGGCTGGCAACGCTGGTGTCGACGTTGCATTTCGCGCCCACCGCTCGCGCGCGCGATGCTTTGTTGAAAGAAGGTGTCGAGTCAAAGCGCGTCATCGTGACTGGCAACACTGTCATCGATGCGTTGTTGTCGCGCCTGCGCTCAGATTATTCCTTTGCGTCGCCCGATCTGGCCAATCTTGCAGCTCGAGGGCAGTTCGTGCTCGTGACGCTGCATCGACGCGAGAGCTTCGGCGAGCCGATGCGTGCCGTATGCACAGCGTTGACGAAGATCGCCGAGCACTATCCTCAGCTGACGTTCGTGCTGCCCGTACATCCCAATCCGCGGGTCAAGGAAGTCGTGGAACCCGCACTGGGCAAGCACCCGCAGTTCCTGTTGACGCGTCCGCTCGATTATCTCGATTTCATCCATGTGATGGCGCGCGCTCATGTGCTGATTACAGACAGCGGCGGCGTGCAGGAGGAGGGCCCGACACTGGATCGCCCCATATTGGTGACGCGAGAGGTGACCGAACGGCCCGAAGGTGTTGACGCCGGCGCGGCGCGACTGGTCGGCACCGATGTCTCGCGGATTGTCACGGCGATGGACGAATTGATGACGCAACCTGCGGTGTACGCCCGGATGGCTGCGGCAAGCAATCCATACGGCGACGGCCACGCTGCACGCCGCATTCTCGAGTCGATAGACGACTGGGCTGCTACATGCGCCTTCTCGTAACGGGGGCTACGGGTTTCGTCGGTTCGCGGCTGGCACTTGAAGCAGTGCGGGTCGGCCACGACGTGGTGGGTATCGGACGCAACATCCACGCTGCGGGAGCGCCCGAGTTGACTGCTGCAGGTGTGCGCCTGCTGGCAGGCGATATCACCGATCCTGCTTTCGCGGCGGTGGCGACTCGCGGCATCACACATGTCTGTCATCTGGCGGCTGCATGGCGCGAAGCGAGTGCACCGGCCGATCATTTTCACCGCGTCAATGTGGAAGGCACCTTGACGTTGGCGCGAGCCGCTGCGGCCAATGGTGTTGTTGCGTTCGTTCACTGCAGCACTATCGGCGTGCATGCGCGCGCATCGCGTGAAGCAGTCCAGGAAAATTCGCGCATCGATACCACCAATGCGTATGAAGAGTCCAAAGCGCTTTCGGAAGCGAAACTGCGTGAGTTCGCGCGTGAAACATCGATGCGAATTGCCATCCTGCGGCCGGCGGATGCATACGGCCCCGGCGACATACGACTGCTGAAGCTCTTCAGTACCGTCAAGAAGGGGCGTTTTCCTCTCATCGGGGCTGGAGCCGGCCGACGGCACATGTTGTTCGTCGATGACCTGGCGCGTGCCTTCCTGGCGACCTGTGAGGCGAATTTCCCGAGTGGCGAGGCCTTCATCATTGCCGGGCCCGAGACGACGACGTTGCTGGCGCTGCTGCGCAAGCTGGAGAAACTCACCGGCAGTTCGCGCTTCGGTTTCCGGGTTCCGGAACTGCCGATGAAGATTGCCGCGGCGGTGGTTGAAGATCTTTGCCGCGTCATTCACAAGTCGCCGCCGTTGCATCGGCGCACCCTGGATTTTTATCGCACAGACGTCGTGTACGACACGAGCCGGGCGCAGGAGGTACTCGGTTGGAAAGCGCAGGTCGGACTCGATGAAGGCCTGCTTCGGACGCTCGACTGGTATCGGCAGAAGAGTCTTATATGAGCCTTTCATTATTCGTCGATGGTCATGTACACGTGCATCCGCGTTTCGATGTCGGTCGCTTCTTCAGCGCCGGTCAACGCAATCTGCAGGCGGCCGCGAAAGACGGTGGCTGTGCGGACGGTCAGTGGCGCGGCGCGTTGATGCTGGTCGAGGCCGGCTCGCAGCGTGTGTTCGAGCAACTCGCGCGCGGCGAACTCGCACCGCCGAAAGGAATCCGCATCGAGAAGACGGCCGATCCCGCAGCGCTGCGCGTGCATGTCGGGGCTGCGGCACCGCTGTATCTGATCGCAGGACGCCAGATCGCCACGACGTCGGGTGTGGAGGTGCTGTCGCTGGCAACCTGCGAAGTCGTCCCTGATGGACTCACCTTTGGCGAAGCGCTGGCGCGTGCGTGTAAAACTGATGGGCTTGCGGCAATTCCCTGGGGATTTGGCAAATGGTCCATGGCGCGCGGCGAACTCGTGAAGAAGGAACTGCTCGAACGTGCACCGGGGTCAATTGCACTGGGCGACAACGGTGGCAGGCTCGGTCTTGCGCCAGTTCCACCGCTATTCAAATTTGCCGCAGAACGTGGTTTCGCGGTGCTTCCTGGCAGCGACCCGTTTCCTTTTCCAGGCGAAGTCGAGCGTGTCGGCAGCTATGGTTTTGTGTTGTCCGATTGGCAGGACAACGATAGGCCTGCCCGCACACTGTTGCAGCAGTTGCGCGGCATGAAAGCTTCACCACGTTACTTCGGGCATCTCACCGGCATGATTCCCTTTGCAGTAGCGCAGGTGCGCATGCAGATTCATAACCGGCTCCTTGCGCCACGCATGGCATCATGAGAACACTGGTCGTCGCACCGCAGCCGTTCTATACGCCGCGCGGCACGCCGTTGAGCGTTTACTATCGTACGTTGGTCATGGCGGAGCAGGGTGCACACGTGGACCTGCTGACGTATGGACAGGGCGCCGATGTGGATCTGCCTTCGACGCGCATCGTCCGCATCCCGGCAATGCGCTGGCTGGGACAGATTCCGGTCGGACCGTCGTGGAAGAAATTGTTTCTGGATTTCTTCATGATCGCCTGGACTATCGCGTTGTTGCTGCGCAATCGCTATCAGATTGTTCATGCGCACGAAGAGGCCGTATTCTGGTGCCGGTATCTGAAACCGATATTCCGCTTCCGGCTGGTCTACGACATGCATTCGAGCCTGCCGCAGCAGCTGACCAATTTTGCTTTCACGAAATCGCGGATAACCATCGATATCTTCCGCCGGCTCGAAGAGAGCTGTCTGCGCAAGGCCGATGCCGTCATCACGATCTGTCCGGACCTGCGTGATTACGCCATGCACAGCGGCGTAGATCCCGCCAAGCACCTGCTCATCGAAAATTCGATTTTCGATGATGTTCGAATGCGCATAAAGAAACCGGCCTCCGGTGCGAAGACCGCCCCGCCCGCAGCTGTCTCGGTCGTGTTGCCGCCAGGTCGTCCGCTGGTTGTTTACACGGGTACATTCGAGCATTACCAAGGCATCGACATTCTCGTGCGCGCCTTCGTGCTTGCGTCGAAATCCGTGCCAGAGGCTGTTCTGTTGCTGGTTGGCGGGACCGTCGATCAGGTGGCAGAAATGAAAGCCCTGGCAGCTGAGTTGAAGGCGGAAAGTTCGATTATTTTCACCGGTTCAGTCGACAAGAGCAGTGCGATGCATTTCGTTCGCCAGGCCGATACGTTGGTTTCGCCGCGACGCCACGGAACCAACACGCCACTGAAGATTTATGAACAGCTCGCCAGTGGCAAGCCACTGGTGGCAACGCGAATCTGGTCGCACACGCAGGTGCTGAACGATGACATCTGCTTCCTTGTGGAAGCAGATCCCGAATCGATGGCGCAGGGTCTCGTGGAAGCGCTGCAGGATAAGGAGCGTGGAGCGAGGTTGACCGTTGCCGCGAAGCGCCTGTACGAGGAGAACTACGCGCGTCCCGTTTACGAACGCAAGATCCAGCAGTTACTGCGGATTCTCGCGTAACGGCTGCCAATGTGTGGAATCGCCGGATATGCAGGGGTCGGTGGACGACCCGCGGAACAGTCGGTGATTGCGGCGATGTGCGATTCGATCGTGCATCGCGGTCCGGATGATGCGGGCTATCTTGTCGAAGGACACGTCGCACTCGGCATGCGCCGACTCTCGATCATCGATCTGTCCGGCGGTCATCAACCCATTTTCAATGAAGACCGTACTGTCGCGACCGTCTACAACGGTGAAATCTACAACTATCTGGAACTGCGCAAATCGCTGGAGGCGAAAGGCCATCGGTTCTACACGAATTCGGACACCGAAGTCATCGTTCATCTGTACGAGGAATTCGGCAAGGACTTTCCCCGGCACCTGAACGGCATGTTCGCCATTGCAATACTCGATCGCACGCGGCGCAAGGTGGTGCTCGCGCGCGACCATGTCGGGATCAAGCCCTTGTACTATACGCACGACGCGAGCGGACTGGTGTTCGGTTCCGAAATCAAAGTTCTCTTCGCCTCGGGGCGTGTGCAACGGCGTCTCGATATGGATGCACTGGGTCAATTCCTTTCCTGGGAGTATGTGCCGGGAACCGCCACGCTCCTGAAAGATATTCGCAGGCTGCCTCCGGCCAGTACGCTGGAGTTCGATCTGGCATCCGGCCAGATGGCGATTGCCGAATACTGGGATCCGCTGCGCTCACGCACGTCAAAGCCGACGCCGCAAAGTGACGGCGAATGGGAAGACGAACTGGATGCGACCGCACGCCGTTGTGTACGCAACCAGATGGTCAGCGATGTCCCGATCGGGGCGTTTCTTTCCGGCGGTGTCGACAGCTCTCTGGTCGTTGCTGCAATGGGTCGTGCCGAGACGTTCAGTATCGGTTTCGACGATCCGACCTACAACGAGACTGCATGGTCGCAGCGCGTCGCCAATCACCTCGGAGTAAGTCATCATGTCGAAGTGATCCAGCCGCAGGCGCTGCAGCTGTTCGATCACCTGATGCAGTTCATGGACGATCCCATCGGCGACTTCTCTATCTTCCCGACGTATCTGGTGTCGAAGCTTGCGCGCCAGCACGTGACGGTCGCTCTCTCAGGAGATGGAGGCGACGAACTCTTCGGTGGCTATGAAACCTATCTGGCGCAGCAGAAAGCCCGTACCTGGCAGAGGATTCCGCAGATCCTGCGTCATGGGCTGCTCGATCCGGCAATCATGGCATTGCCGCCGACTGCGGCGAAGAAAGGATTCGTCAACAAGGCCAAGCGCTTTGTCGCGGGCGCACGACTCGATCCTGGGCTGGGCCACGCGCGCTGGCGCCTGTTCGTCGAGGACGCAGCGCGGAACAGTCTGTTTACTGCAGCAGCTCGCGCCAGCATGCCGACCAGTGCCGGACAGCACATTCTGGACCTGCGCGAGCAGTCGCGTGACGAGGACGAAGTCAACCGCACTCTATACACCGATTTTCGCAGCTATCTGGTCGACAACTGCCTGGCGAAAACGGATCGCATGTCGATGGCCTGTTCACTGGAGTCACGCGTGCCGCTGCTGGATCTAGAGCTCGTCGAACTGGCGTTCCGCATGCCGACGGCGCTCAAGTTCAATGGCAGCGAAACCAAGATCGCGCTCAAGCGCGTGGCGGCACGTCACGTTCCACGCGAGTGCATCTACCGACCGAAGGAAGGTTTCAGCATTCCCATCAAGAACTGGCTGAAGGAAGAATTTCGGGAGTTGATGTCGCACTATCTGTCTGCGTCGCGACTGCAGGCAGACGGGATTTTCCAGCCTGCCCAGGTACAGCGGCTGCAGCAGGAGCACCTGTCCAACAAGGCAAATCACAGCCATATACTCTGGTCGCTGCTGGTCTTCCAGCATTGGAAAGAGCGCTGGAAGGTTACGACGTGATTGCGCGGGACCTGGGAGCACTTGGCGGACATTTCGATATCGCCATTGTCGGTGGCGGTATCTACGGTGTGGCGCTTGCGTTCGAGGCCTCGCGTCGCGGGCTCAGAGCCGCGCTGGTGGAGAAAAACGATTTCGGCAGCGCCAGCAGCGCGAACTCACTGCGTATTCTGCACGGCGGACTGCGTTATCTGCAGTCTCTGGATCTGCCGCGGTTTCGGGAGTCCGTGAGTGCACGCAAATGGTATGCGCAACACTTTCCCGACTACGTACGATCGCTGCCGTGTCTGCTGCCGTTATACGGACGGGGTGCCAAGCGGCCATCGGTCATGCGTGTGGCGCTGCGGCTCAACGATCTGTTGTCGAGCGCGCGTAACGACGGATTGAACGAAGCAGTGTGCCTGCCTGCCGGGCGCATCCTGGATCGGGCTGAAACGTTGGCCGCGTTTCCTGCCGTGCGACCGCAGGGACTGGTGGGTGCCGCGCTCTGGTACGACTACCAGATGGTCAGTTCGGAGCGGATACTGATCGAAATGCTGCGCACCAGTGGTCGGTTGGGTGCTGTAGCAGTCAACTATGCCGAAGCAACGCGCTTCTGCGTCAAGAATAATCGAGTGCTAGGGATTGACGGCACCGATCGGATCTCCGGTAGTGAATTCCATATCGATTCGCCGCTGGTGGTCAATTGCGCAGGCCCGGCGTGTGCTGAGCTTGCGTCGCGTGCTGGCGCTACCGATGCAGAGTTTGCGCCCGCGTCCGTTGCCTTCAACGTGCTGTTCGAAAGCCCGGCGATGGGCCAACAGGCCATGGGAGTCACGGCGCCGGAGACGGGTGCGGCGGTGCACTTCATCTGTCCTTCCCGACATGGACTATGGGCGGGAACCGCGCATGTTCCGCGTCGGCGCGCGTCCGAATACCCGGCGGCGCCGACGGACGCCGAGGTAGAAGGCTTTGTGGGTTCGCTGCAGCGCGCTGTGCCCGCGTTTCCGTGGACAGCCAGCCGCATACGCAAGGTCTGTTGGGGCGTGCTGCCGGTGAAGCGCGAGCAAACGATCGATCTGACTACACGCGCGGAACTCGTGTCGCACGCGCGGGTTGCAGCAGGGCTCTATAGCCTGGTGGGAATAAAATTCACGACAGCGGCGCAGGAAGCACGTAAAGCGTTGGAGCGAATCTTCGGCCCACGCTTGCCTGGGCTACAGTCCGATGTAGCGGGGTCGGCTTCGTTTGCGCAGTCGTCTGCTGTATTGATCGACGGTGATCGCGCTGCCGGACTCGAACGATCCGAACTGATCCGGATCATTCAGACAGTTGCAGCGGAGGAGGCGGTGATCGAGGCGGACGATCTGATGCTGCGCCGAACGAACTGGCTGTTCAGTGCCAAAGAACCCGCGGCCCTGCGTGCCGTGATAGAAACAGCGCTGTCTCAATCGGTAAGATCGACGACGGCTGCCATGATGCAATCTCACGCCAGTCTGGGAGGTTGACGATGCGCGTATTGGTTACGGGTGCGACGGGCTTCACCGGCGGGCATCTTGCCCGGGAGCTCAACCGTCGCGGTCACGATGTCGTCGCGCTGGTTCGCGATGAACGCAAAGCGGCGGACCTCGCTGCGTTGGGCATCACTCTGCAGCGTGGTGATATTACTGATCGTGCCAGCGTCAAGCAGGCATTGGCCGGTTGCGACGTCGTGTATCACATCGCAGCGATGTATCGCGAGGCGAAATATGGCGATGAAATGTATCGTCGCGTCAATGTCGAGGGCACGCGCTTCATCGTCGAGGAGGCGGCGCAGGCTGGCGTCGGCAGGATGGTTCACTGCAGCACGGTAGGTGTCCACGGCGATGTCGCGGCACCCGCCGATGAGAATGCTCCCTTCGCACCCGGCGATATTTATCAGCAGACCAAGCTCGATGGTGAACTGCTGGTCAAGAAGCATATCGACCAGGGATTTCCCGGCGTAATCTTCCGCC
>JAIBJL010000567.1 GCA_020029545.1 Gammaproteobacteria bacterium | reverse complement strand
AAGCGATGATCTGCGCAGCTGACTGACACTGGGACTGCCGGTGCACTGCATCGTCAATTTCAACGCGGAGACCCGTACGGGATCGGATATCTCCAGCCCATCGCCGCGTAGTGTCGAGGCAAGGGGTGACGACCTCACGCCACGAGCCGGATCGGTCGGATGCCACGCTCCTTCTCCGCAGCCTCACACAGAGTCACGAGTTCGCCGAGCGCCAACAGGTACAAGTGATGAAACGCCCCCGGTACCGGCCAAGACGCACGAGCTCTTACTGCAGGGTCAGCACTCGTGCCGGCGGGAGGCAAGTCCCGGCAACACGCACGCAGGTAAGCGCCGACCGTGCCGTCTGCGGTGATGGCTTGAGGAATCCGCTCGGCCCGTGCCAGCAATTGCGAAGCGACTTCGCCGAATTCTGCTTCCAGCTCGGCAAATCCGGCAGGCATTTCGCCGGTGGACTGGGCAATCGAGTTGAAGTTGAGCATTGCGCCCGCAAGTTCTTCGAGTGCGCTGGCTTCCCTCTCGAGTGCGCACATGCCTGCGATTGTGGTGAACAAGCGCGCGGCTTGGCTCCGCTCGAGCATCTGCATCGATTCAATGGCGTGCGCGATTCGCGCACCATAGAGAACGAAACCTTCCTCGAGCGGTCCGTAGATTGCCGCAGTGCGCGCCGTGATGCCTTCCAACTCGGTGCCCAACTCCTGCGGTGGGCGATCTACTCCCGGCATACCGATCTCGCGTGAGCTGGCGCCGAGTTTGATAGCGGTGCGGAGCAACGGTCGGCGCTCATGCGCCCGCAGAGCTTCCGACCAATTGCGAGCTATCTCTGGGGAGCGGGCGCGAATACGATCTATGCAATCCTGCCAATCGGGCTTGCCAGTATCCTTCGCGCCCTTCACGCTCAATTGCAGCAACGGCCAATGCTGGAACTGTCCATTGAAGAATCGATTCAGCTGCTCACGCTGCTGGTTGCGGTTGCGCACATGCCCCAATATTTCCTCGCGAGGTCGGAGCTGCGCCTCCGTAAACCGCACCCCCTGATCCGTATAGAAAAGCCGCGTCGCGCGCTGCGACCAACCGGAGAAGTCCCTGAACAGCAGCCTAGCCGGTGCGTCTTCCAGATAGATTCCCGGAGAGCGCCTTTCCTCCGCATTGTAGACGCGTTCGACATCCGGCGGATGCGAATCCCAGTAACGCGTAGCCGTCTGTTCGCGCATCTCATCTTCGATGGCTGCAAGGCGCGCAGCATCGAAGTCGTCCGCATGTCCAGCAACTGCCTCGGGCAAGTCGCGAAGCAGCCGATGCTCCTGCCATGCCTCGATATTGGCTTCATTGACTTCGACGAACGCATGATTCAGCGCACGTAAGGCGCACGCGGTGGTGCGGAACGTGTTACTTCCCGCGAGCAGCGCCTCGTAACGATCCGCATCGAACTCCATCTGTCGCGACATATAGCTCGATAGGCGTAGGCTGATATGTAACAGGCCGGCCATCAGCAGCCGTGTTGCCCGAATCGCGATCCAGTTTGCCCCGATGGACAGCTGCACGATCCACGCGAACCAATGCTCCTTCTCGACTGCATCCTCGGACCACTCGCGGAACTTGCGGTCCCAGGTGTCCTCGCCGTAGGCGCGATGCTCGAACCAGGCGTTGACGGAGTTCACCGTGAACGAGCAGATCATGCCCATGCGTTGCGCGAAGTGGCCGAATTCATGTGCCAGCACGCCGACGAACTGCCGCGCACTGAGACCCCCGACCAGTGACAGACCGATGGTCAGCACCTTGTGACCGGTGAGCAGTCCCAGCCAGCCGCCGCGAAACTGCACCGATGCATTCGCGTCCCAACTGAGCCGTATCTCGACGGGCGGCGACACGCCGATTGCACGACAAAGTGCGTGCACGCCGGAGACGAAGCCGGCCTCTTTTTCCGGATCGAGGCTCAGCGCTTTCCTAACCTGCGGGCTCGGGGCGAACAGCGGTCGAATCAGGAACAACAGGAGCACCGCGCCAACGAGCCCAGGCCCAGCGTACATGAGAGCGACCATGTGCGCGCTGCGTGGTAAATGTTCGTGAATGTGAGTGAGATACCAGAGCCACCCGAAGGCGATCCCGCCCGTGAGTCCAATGTAGATCGCAGGCAGTGCAACACTCAGGAATGTGACCAACAGCAGCCCGAGCAGATAGGGGAAGCTTGGGCGAGGCTTAGACAATCGCTGATCAGCAAGTGCGCGCAGCGCATCGAGCGGTGCTGCTCTTGGTTGTGTGGACTCAGCACGCTGCGTGATAGGCGGAGCAGCATGCCCGGGCGGCGAAATCTCCTCCACGACCGCCTGCAGGCCCAGTTCGCTCAATGCCACAACGAACTTTCTCGCGGACGCTGCATCGACACCGCGTTTGACGACGCAGCGGCCTTTGAGCATCAGTGCGCCCTGGGTCTCGGTCAGCTTGAACTTGGTCATCAGGCGACGGAGCAATTCCTCGTCGCTGCAGGGCTTGAGGCGAGTTCCAGTGACCGACACTTGCAGCTGGCGCACTTCTGACCGATTCATTGGCTGCTTCCTTTCCTGGGAAGCAGTGATGGTAGTGGGCCGCATTGAGCCGCACAGGGCCGGACTACGGTTCTGTCCCGATTCGTTTACAAAATTGTGAAGAGCTTCGCATTTGCGGGAACAGGTGCGGGTGAGCGCGACCGAATTACCAGCGCATGGGTTGGGGCGCCGAAAGTACTTGCCTCGTGAACTCATCGTCCCATCGATCTAAGTACAGGTTGGCGCCGCGCCATTCGACCTCACCACGCTGCATATCGACTGTTTCAGA
>JAIBJL010000235.1 GCA_020029545.1 Gammaproteobacteria bacterium | reverse complement strand
TGAAACGTACCTTTATCGAGTGCCACCCAGGCACATGGATGTGCCCGCCGCGCACGCGGCGAGCGATGCGGGAAAAGCCACGCCTTTTCCCGTCATCGCCACAGCGCGAGTGGCAGGATGCCCGAGTCGCTGTTCATACTAGACTCATGCCACCTCTCGCCCTGCTTGCCGTACTGCTCGCCGCCACCACGCATGCCACTTGGAATCTATATGCCAAGCGAGCCGCCGGTTCCCGGCATTTCGTCTGGCTCTATTCGCTGGGCTCTGTCGTTCTGTACGCGCCGGTCGTGATCTGGGTGCTCGTGACCGAGCGCCCGCAGTTCACCGCGATTCATTGGCTCGCGCTGGCGGCGACAGCGGCACTGCATCTGGGCTATTCGCTGATGCTGCAGGCGGGGTACCGCGCCTCCGATCTGTCGGTGGTATATCCATTGGCACGGGGTTCCGGTCCGCTGCTGTCATTCATCGCTGCTGTGCTGCTGCTGGGTGAGCAGATCACAACGCTTTCGATGTTCGGTGTCGCGCTGGTGGTGGGCGGCATCCTGCTCGTTGCCGGCCTGACGCGCACCGGGGCGAATGTACCGAAGGCCGGCATCGCGTACGGCCTGGGTACGGGTGCATTCATTGCAGCGTATACCGTGAATGATGGTTGGGCGGTGAAGGTGCTATTGATCTCGCCGTTCATTGTCGACTTCACCGGTAATTTGTTCCGCGTGATCCTGCTGAGTCCGCAAGTCTGGAACGATCGCGTGAGTGCCCGTGTGGAGGCGCGCGAGTATGCGAAGCCGGCGCTCGTCGTCAGCGTGCTGGGCCCGCTGGGCTACATCCTGGTGCTGTACGCCATGCGGGTTGCGCCGATCAGCCACGTCGCTCCGGCGCGCGAGTTGGCAACGCTGCTCGGGGCCTATTTCGGAGCCAAGTTGCTGCAAGAGCGCGGTGCGCCGGAAAGGCTGCTGGGAGCAGCGTGCATTGTCGTGTGTGATCAGCCTGGCGTTTGCGGATGCGGCGTAAGGCCAGCGGGTGTCGATGGGCGGACTGTCATTCAATACCCTGTCCTGCACTGTTCACGAACTGGCATGGCATCAGCCTGCGCTAGCGACTGACGCTACTCGTTCATGAATCAATGGCGCTGACTTAGAAATGTTTGCCCGCGACTCGACTCAAACCGACTGCCTTGACGCAAGGGCCTGGGGCGTGGGACCTGTGTAAGAGACTCGACTGTGCCAGCGTGTAGCCCGATCCGTTTCCTGCCCAGGCCCCGCGCCCCAGGCCCCCCAAGGCCCCCCCAAGGGCCTATGGGTAGCGGCAATTGTGGCGCTCGCTGCCAAGTAAGCACCATTCGTTCATGCATCATCTGGGCTATGGTACAGGCGACTCCTTCGTACGACGATCGGCGGTCGATCGTCATGAGAACACTCCACGTTAGCGGTGCCCACCTTGCAAGGACTGTTTCGGCAACTGGCCGGGCCGGCGTTTGAGCGGCTGCCGGGTCTCATTCAGCGCGTTCATACCGGTGCCGCCAGTGCCACCTTCAGCGGTGCCTGCGATGTCGAGCGCGGACGACACTGGCTTGCGCGGCTCGCCGGACGGGTTGCGGGCATGCCATCGGCAGCCCGGCAAATCCCGCTGCGCGTTCGGATCGACGCGGACGCGGCGGGTGAAGTGTGGACGCGACATTTCGGTAGCCGCGAGATGCGCTCGCGGCTGCAGGCGCGGGATGGACTGCTGATCGAGCAACTCGGCCCGCTGACGGTCGCTTTTGAACTGGTGCCGCTCGCCGATTGTTTGCGCTGGAGCCCACGCGGCGGTCGCGTCCTGGGAATACCGCTGCCGGCGAGATTTTTTTCCCAGATCCACGCCGTGGAGTGCACTGCCACCCAGCGCTACACTTTCGAAGTGCGCGCAGCACTGCCGTTCATGGGATTGATCGTTCACTACCGAGGTTGGTTGGAACCCGATGGTCGGCATCCGAATCGACTGCCACGAAGCGGTCCCGCAGCGAGCGGTCCGCCTCCGCTTCCTGCCTGCTGATCCGCTGGTCGTTATTCCGGTCCAGGGCCTTGAAGACCTCACTGACGGGTTCGTGCGTGCGCACATCGGCCATGGCGAGAGTGCTTACCAAGACGGTGATGGCTATGGCATGGAGCGGACGCATCTTGAACTCTTCGCTGGAAGCGTGGTCCGCCATCGGTAGGAGACGGGAATTCCAGTCGCCCGAGGTTGAATCGATGGGTGTCATGCCATGAAAATACTTGGCGAGCGCGCCAAGTTCCGCTCCCGGCGTCAGCAACCGGCCCTGGCCTACGGAATTGGTTTGTCGATTGGATCGTCCCGTCCGGTTCAGAGAGGGAGGCCTATCCGTATGTATCTGGAAGATCCGCGTCCGGCGCCTGACAGGCCGGGGAAAGAACCGCTGGCGCCGCTGCCCGAACCCCTGCCGCAGCCACCGACGCCACAAATGCAGCGACGGCTGGCGATTGCATTCCGAGCGCATCTCCAGCACCTTACCGACAGCCCGTGCCACGGGTCCCGGACGACGGGGCTCGTCACGGCGGATTCAATCCAGAGTAAATGGAGCCTGACACAAAGTCTCAAGGAGCGAAGGCGAGTGGGTCCGGCAAGGGTGTGAAGCTTGAGCAAGCTTTGTCTGTGACCTCGTCCGACAGCCAGGCGACGCAGGCGCGCATCGATGCGGAAGTGCGTCAACGCACGGCTGCGATCGAACGCGAGTTGGCTGATGCGCGCGAACAATTGGCGGCGCAGCAGGCGACCTTGTCGTTGCTTACGTCGGTCATCGAAAATTCCCCGGCAGTCATCGATGTAAAGGACCTCGATGGCCGCTATCTCATGGTCAATCGACAGTACGAGAAGATCATGGGTGTGCGCCGCGAGGCACTCCTGGGCAAGACCGACCACGACCTGTTTGCAAGCGTCGATGCCGCGCGTTTCCGCGAAGTGGACCGTCGGGTACTGGCATCGGGGCAACCGATCGAAACCGAAGAAGTCGTGTCCCAAGGCAACCGGCTGAAGACGTATCTCGCGCTCAAATGTCCGCTGCTCGACCAGCAGGGCAAGCCCTACGCCATCTGCGGAATCTCCACCGACATCAGCGCACGCAAGCTGGCCGAACGGCAGGTACAGGTGCAGCTTGGCAGCATGGATCTGCTGCACCGGATTACGCGCGCTATCGCCGAGCGGCAGGATCTGCGCAGTATCTTCGGCACCGTGCTGTCGACGCTCGAAGAACAGTTGCCCGCAGATTTCGCCGCGGTCTGTCTGTACGATGCTTCGCTGCAGACGTTGACTCTGAGCCGGCTCGGCCTGCGCAGCCATGAGCGAGTAGCGGCAGCGCGTATCGTGGAAGGCATGATGGTGCCGGTGGATTCGCGCTGCGTTGCCCGCAGTCTGCGCGGCGAAATGGTATACGAGGTGGGGTTGAGCGATGCTACCGGGAGCTTCCTGCAGCAACTGCGCATGTCAGGGATCGAATCGCTGGTCACCGCACCGCTGATTGCCGAAAGCACCATCTTCGGATTGCTGATTGCCGGACGCGCGCAGCGCGGGTCCTTCGCCGGCAACGAGTGCGATTTCCTGCGACACCTGAGCGAACATATCGCGCTGGCGACCCATCAGTCGCAACTCTACACCGTGCTGCAGCAGGCTTACGACGAGCTGGGAAAATCGCAGAAGGCCATGCTGCAGCAGGAGCGCCTGCGAGCACTGGGGCAGATGGCCAGCGGCGTAGCGCACGATATCAACAACGCCATTTCGCCGGTCACGCTGTACACCGGGTCGTTGCTGGAGCGCGGCGGATTCGACGACGCTGCGCGCGCCGCGTTGTTGATCATTCAACAATCGATCGGCGACGTGGCGAAGACCGTGGCACGCATGCGCGAGTTTTCGCGCCCACGCGAAGCGCAGTCGCCGCTGGCGCGCATCAACCTGAACGATCTGGTGCTGCAAGTGATCGATATCACGCGGGTGCGCTGGCGCGATCAACCGCAGGCCAGCGGCCATGTGATCACGGTATACGCCGACCTGGCGGCCGACCTGCCGGTGATTCTCGGTGCGGACAGCGAAATTCGCGATGCGCTGGTCAACTTGGTGTTCAACGCCATCGATGCCATGCCGCAGGGCGGCGCCCTGACCATCCGGACCGCCTGCGTGATCGACACGCCGGGCGGCAGGAAGCATCGCGCTCGGGAAACGGTCATGCTGGAAGTGACCGATACCGGCGCCGGCATGACGGAGGAAGCTCGCAGTCGCTGCCTGGAACCATTTTTTTCCACCAAGGGCGAGCGCGGCACCGGCCTGGGATTGCCGATGGTCTATGGCATGGTGCAGCGGCACAATGCCGAACTCGATATCGACAGCGCTCCGGGTCAGGGTACGAAGGTCACGGTGCGTTTCAGTACGCTGGGCATCAAGACGAAGTCCACGCCGGCACCTGCGCACTCGCGTCGTCCAGGGCCCATGCGCATCCTGGTTGTCGATGACGATCCACTGATCATCGATGCGATGGAAGCGGCGCTGATCGCGGATGGGCACTCGGTGGTCACGGCCAGCGGCGGCCAGCAGGCGATCGATCTGTTCAGCGCCGCGCTGTCGGGCACCGAGCCGATCCAGGCCGTCATCACTGACTTGGGTATGCCGCATGTCGATGGCCGTCAGGTCGCGGCGGCGATCAAGGCGGCGGATATGTCGGTGCGCGTCATCATGCTCACCGGCTGGGGACAGCAGTTGCAGGAGGACAATGATGTGCCGAAGCATGTCGATCGGGTGTTGAACAAGCCGCCGACACTGGTCGACCTGCGCAATGCGTTGGCCGGGGTCACGGTCGCCGTGTAGCGAGTCGTGGTTGTTTACCGTCCTCCCTTGACTGCGATAGCAGCGATTCGTGAGGAACGCCCGTGCCGCTCATCGGCGTGATTTCAGATACGCATGGCCTGTTGCGTCCCGAAGCGCTGAAGCTGCTGCGCGGTGTGTCGCACATTATTCATGCTGGCGATATCGGTCCTGTGTCGGTGATCGAGCGGCTGCAGGCCATCGCTCCGCTCACCGTGGTGCGTGGGAATAACGATACGCAGGACTGGGCGCGGCGGCTGCCACTCAGCGCGTGGCTGGTCGAGAGCCAGCAACGGATTGTGGTGTTGCACGAACTCGCGCAACTGCAGGCGCTCACGGACTCCATGCAGCCGCGACCCGACGTCGTGATCACAGGCCATTCGCACCAGCCGTCGATCGGGCGTCGCGATGGCGTGCTGTTCCTCAACCCGGGCAGTGCCGGTCCGCGGCGGTTCAGATTACCGGTGACACTGGCCACGCTGCGAGTCGAGCGTGCCGGCGTACAGGCGACGATTCACGAATTGCATATTCCGCCGGCACGCTGAGGGACCGATCCCCTCGTGATAGGGCGACAGTGATCGATCAGGTGCTGCACTCCGCAGCGATCAATGCGCCGAGCCGCGCAATGCCTTCCTCGATCTTCGCTGGCGGCACGGTCACGAACGACAATCGCATGGTGTTGTGCAGAGGCTCGTTGGCGAAGAAGGGCGCACCCGGCACGAAAGCGATATTGCACTCGATCGCTTTCTGCAGCAGCGTCGCGCTGTCCATGCCGGCCGGCAAGCTGGCCCAGATGAACATCCCTCCGGCCGGACGGTTCCAGCGCACACTGGCCGGGAAGTGTCGTGACAGCGCTGCGACCATGGCATCGCACTGGCTGGCATACAGCGCACGGATCTGCGGGATGTGCGCATCGAGAAAGTCATCCTTGACGACCTCATGCACGATGCGCTGCGTGAAGCTCGGTGTATGCAGATCCGCTGCCTGTTTGGCCTGTACCAGCTTGCGATGCAAGGTCTGCGGAGCAATCACGTAACCCACACGCAACCCCGGGGCGAGGATCTTGGAAAACGAGCCGAGGTAGACCACGGTGTCAGGCTGCATGGAATGCAGTGTCGGTAACGGGTCGCCACCGTAACTCAGTGCGCCATAGGGATCGTCTTCGACCAGCAGCAGGTTGGACTCGGAGGTGATGCGGGTGAGCTCACGGCGCCGGTCGAGTGGAATCCGTCGGCCCGTGGGATTCTGAAAATTCGGCAGGCAGTACAGCAGGCGCGCGTTACCTGGGTTCGCCGCCGAGAGTTCTGCTGGAATCGGTCCGGCCTCGTCCGAGGGGACCGAGACGAATTCCGGTTCCGACAAGGAAAAGGCTTGCAGCGCTCCGAGATAGGTAGGGGTTTCCACGAGAACACGAGTGCCGACATCGATCAGCGTTTTGCCGAGCAGGTCGAGCGCCTGCTGCGAACCGGTGGTGACCAGTACCTCTGCTGCGGACACACGATCGCCCATCGCACTGTGCCGATTCGCAATCCACTCGCGTAATGGCAGATAACCTTCAGTGGGTCCGTACTGCAACGCTGGTGCCGGTGCGCTCGTCAGGATGCGGTTGCAGGCTTCCTGGATGCGTTCCACCGGGAAAGTGGCAGGCGAGGGCAGTCCGCCGGCGAATGAGATCACCTCGGGACGCTCGGTGACTTTGAGAATTTCGCGGATAGCCGAACTGGTCAGCTTCTGCGCACGCTGCGACAGGGTCCAGGTCATCGTCGATCTCGTTTGGCGTTTCTGCCGGTTGTTGCCTGCAAGATTTCACCTGAAGGGTAGTCTAATCGGACGACGATCAGGTTGTAGACGCAGCCTGGACCGAACGCCACCAGTACAGCCCACGCGGAATATTTTTGCCGGCGTGCAACCCGCCGGAGTCTGCGTGCGTCGGAAGCAGGGATAAGCGCTGAACACGTCCCTGTGGGACAACCGCACACCCAAAGGCTGAGCATGTATCACAAAACCGCATTGCTACTGGCTACCTGTCTGGCGGGCGTTGTGCCACTGGCCTGGTCCGAACAGATCGAACTGGATCGGACCTACGCAGTCGCTCCGGGAGGACGGCTGACGGTGCGAGCGGACGGCGGCAACATCAAAGTTGCCGGCACGGATTCGTCACGGGTCATCGTGAATATCGTGGCTCGCGGCAGTCGCAGGATACTGGACCGCATGATGTTGTCTGCGGACCAGTCGGGTGATGACGTCGATGTGGTCGCCAAACGCAGCGGCGAGATTTATTGGTTCGATTGGGGCGACAGCGACATCGAGATCCGCATCGCCGTACCGCGCCAATACCATGTCGACCTCGATACGTCCGGCGGCAATATCGAGGTCAGCCAGCTTCGGGGTACGGCGAACGGCAAGACTTCCGGCGGCGATGTGCGCATCGACGATATCCAGGGACCGGTCACTTTCAGGACGTCCGGTGGCAACATCGAAGCGCGAGCGGTGACGGGCGCTGTGAGTGTCTACACCTCCGGTGGCGACGTACGGCTCACGCGGATCGATGGCGCGATCAAGGCACGCACCTCCGGCGGGGATGTGCACGTGGAGCTGGTTGGTGCGAACCGCGGCATCAATGTATCGACATCGGGGGGTGACATCGTGATGCATGTAGCGTCGAGCATCGCAGCGACGCTGGAGGCTACCACTCACGGTGGCCGGGTCAGGTCGGACCTGCCGATGACGACCCTCTCCAGTGGCGAGTCGCACCTGAGCGGCACGATCAACGGCGGCGGCGAGACGATCAACGCCCGTACGACGGGCGGCAATATTCTGCTACGGACACACACGGTGTCCACCGACCTGCCGCTGGAACGCTCATGAGTTCGCTGGAGCCCGTTTCTTAATAGGGTGCGGGGATCACCGCGATGCCGGTATCTCCTGCCAGGAACAAGGTTCCACCGTCCGGTGTGACGATGAGCCGGACGGGGACGTTTGTCCCGGACGCAGGCACGGTCTGCGGGCTGCCGAGGCCGATCTCCGGATAATTGTTGTTCACCGGAGCGGCGGCGAGATCATACGCGTGCAGCGTATTGTCCGAGTTCATCGTGTATGCGCGCGTGCCCTGGCGATTCATTGCCACGGCGCGCAGTGAGTTGCCACCAGCGGCGGAGAAGCGACCGAGTAGAGCGTAGTTGGAGTCGTACACGGAAGCCGTAGACAGATCGTAGAGCAGTCGTTTGCTCGCCGAGCTGTCCGTGAGCGCCGGCTCATCGGAGCGCTGATTGAAGCGCAGCCGCGTCGGCGCTAGCTGCGTGTTCGCCGGGCTGTACTGAAAGAGCTGCGGTGCTGGCGTGAGGCCGGACTGCGCAGCCAGCACGACCGAGCCATCCGCGCTCGCCGTAAGCATCGGCGAGCCGCCTTCCCCGGCCGAATACAGACTCAACGTCGGTGCCGCGGGCGTGAACGTATTGGTAATTGAGGAATACAGATAAGTATCGCTGTATCCGCTCACGCCAACGCCACCTGTGGACAATACGGCGACGCCATCGTTGCCGAAAGCGATCTGCTTGAAGAATCGCGTGTACGGCGTACCCGATGTGAACGGTGCAGAGATGGTTTTCGAGGCGCCCGCGCCGGGATTGGCAGGATCGAGCTCCTGGAGCGAATAGCCGGTAAGTGCCAGCAGCCGCGAGCCATCGTTCGAGAACGTGATCGCGCGCAAGTCCGGAATAGCGATGATCTCTGGAGCCGATGTCCAAGCGCTGCTGGAATAGGTATATCGCCACAGCTTGTTGTTACCGGATTGTGCGAACCGCCCCGCTACGAAAAGCGCACGACGTTCGGCATCGTAGAGCGCCGTGAGCACGCGATTCGGCGTTTCAGGCAGAGTGAGGGTCTGTGCCGAGTAGGCCTGCGGCCCGACCGCGACGATGGATCCATTGAAAGAAATCGCGCCGCCGTTGAGCGTGACCGGCAGTGTTTGCGGCGTGAGCGTCGCCGGATAGCTGGCGCGTACTTCCGTGGTACTTACAACGGTAACTGCAGTTGCGGGCGTCGACCCGAAGTTGACCGCAGTGACGCCGGACAGCGCCGCGCCTCGGATGACCACCTGCCCGGCCGTGCCTGCTGTGACGACATGCGGCATGACGGTGTCCGACGGCACGTAGCTGCCGATGTTGTATGTCACCGCTATGTTCTGCGGGCTGCCAGCGAGCTGACCCGTAGCGCACGTCACATCGTTCAGGCACGCGCGCACGGTGATTGTGCCGGTGAACGTGCCCGCGCCCAAAAGCGTCGGTGCGATCGGCGTGACGGAGGCCTGTCCACTGCTGTCACTGATCGTGACATTCGAGACATTAGCGACGGCGTTCCCAGTAGAGGTGATGACGATGTAAAGCGTGCTGCCACCGTCGATGGTGCCTGTGACTGAGCCTATGATCGTCTGGCTGGCGGGTGTTGCCTCGACAGCGGTTGCGGCGGTGAACGCGAGTGTATTGCTGCTGACGGAAAATGTGGCGCCGGACGTACCTCCGTTGCCTCCGCCACTGCCACCACCCGCACCGCCGCCGCCACTGGAATTGCCCGTTCCGCCTGCGTCACTCCCACCACCGCCACCGCATGCGGCCAACGAGAAGGCAAATGCAATGAGACATAGCGGCTTCAAAAGCGCAGCGAACGCTGCACGAGTGGACATCATTGTCATGGTTCCTTTCAAATCCCAGATCCCGGAGGATTTGCCCGCGGAAATGTGGTTGATTCCAGCATGCAGCCGACCCTGCAGCCTTGCACAAGATCACAG
>JAIBJL010000566.1 GCA_020029545.1 Gammaproteobacteria bacterium | reverse complement strand
CACCCTCGCGAATCGCGGTGCGTAGCGCCCGCTGTCGTGTCCACGCGGCCTGCAGCGCCGGGTCGCGTGCGAGGCGCGTTTGGAATTCCAAGCTGCCTTCGACACCCAGTTCTCCGTCCAACGCAGCGTTGAGCCGCAACCCATCGTCGTCCTGCTTCATCGTCGACCTTCGTCTTCTGCAGCGCGGGAAATCGCGACGAGCGATTGCATGAGCAGCCGTCGCGCACGGGCGAGCCGAGACATCACGGTGCCTATCGGAACGTCGGTGATATTCGCAATCTCGCGATACGACAAATCCTCGAGTTCGCGCAGGATCAGCGTCTCGCGAAACGCGACCGGCAGTGCGCCAATCGCTTCGTTGAGCAGTGCCGCCTCCGCCTGCCGGATCACCAGCGATTCCGGATTGAGATCGGGTCCTTCGGCCGACGCGCTGGCGTCGATTTCTTCGGGCGAAAGATCGTGGAGTTCATCGGGTCGGCGGGATTTCAACCAGGCATAGCATGCGTTGCGGACGATCGCCAGCAGCCAGGGCCGCGCATCGTGTCCGCGAAATCCGCCGAAGAAGCGCAAAGCGCGCAGCAGCGATTCCTGCAACACGTCTTCCGCATCGTTCGCGTCGCGGACGATCCAGCGTGCAAGGTTGTAGGCGGCGCCGATGTGGGGCAAGACGGTCGTTTCGAAGCGCATCCGCTGCGTATCCACGGGCTGCGTCACGCCGCTCGGGCCACCACGATCAAGTGGCCCGACATGCCCTCGTGGCCGTCGCCGCAAAACACGTCACAGAGAAAATCGAACGTGCCTTCCTGTTCGGGCACCAGCCGCAGACGGGCAACCTGTCCCGGTACGATATCGGTACGCAGCTTGAGTGCCGGAACATTGAATCCCATCACCACCTCCGGTGCAGTGAATTCGAGCACCACCGGCTCGCCGCGCTCGAGTGTGATCTGATTGGGGAGAAAGACGAACTTGCGCGCGATCACGGGAATGGCCTTCTCGTCAGATTGTGCGCCCACTCCGCGGAAAAGCGCCACCATGAATGCGCCAGCGCCTGCGGCGACGAAGCGGCGTCGTGCGACTCGCATCGCTCATGCCCCACCGAGCGGGAGTTCGTGTACGGCAAATGGTGTTGCGCCGCCGCCGCCGGTGATCTCGCGAAAGCCGAGGTCCTGGAACGGATGCGCGGGATCCCAGCGCAGGGGTTCGCGCTTCGGTTGAGAGCCGGCGACGGGCAGGGGGAAGATCAGCGACTTGGCCGCGTAATGGGGAATATGGCCGGTCATGTAATGGTGTTCCTGGTGGATGTGGCCGTAGAACACGGTCACGTATTCATGCGGCATCAGAATGGCGAGAACCTGCTCACCGTCGCGCGTCGCCCAGTCCCACTGCGGCGCCAGATCGAACAAGGGTCGATGGGTAAGCACGACGATGGGTGCCTCTTTGTCCAGCTTGTCCAGATCGGCCGCGAGCCAGGCGAGCTGTTCATTCCCGACGCGCGCTCCCGGGTCGGAGACATTGTCTACGGCGACGAAATGCACATCCTTGTAGTCGAAGCTGTAGTGCGTCGGCCCAAAGAACTCCTGAAATGCCTCGCCGCGGTCGAGCGATGCATCGTGCTCGCCGGGCAGGAAACGAATATCTCGAACATCGAGCTCGGCGACGATCGCCTTGAACTCGCGCAATCGCGTGCGTCGCACCTGCGGATCGTCCGTCGTGTGGGTCAGGTCGCCGGTGAACACGATGAAATCCGGGGGTTGGGAAAGGGCATTGACCGCTGCCACCGCACGCTTGAGGGTCGTGGCGGCCTCCGGGTTCACCGCAGGGCCATTGAAGCCCCAGTGCGAATCCGACAACTGAACGAAGTGAAAATCGCGTGTCCTTGTCGCTGCCAGGTCGGCACACCCGGAAAGGCCGGAGGCGAACGCCACCCCACCCAGTCCGGCCAAGCGCAGAAAGTCCCGCCGGTCGATGTTTCCGTGCATCTTGTGGCTCCTTGAATAGAGCGGCTTCTCAGTGAAGCCTCTGCATCCAAGATCGCCGGGTCTCTCCGTTTATTCCCGGCGCTCCGCACGATTTCCGAATGCATGCAGGAAACGCCGCCGCAAAGACCTTGTCCCCGACTGCGAGCGACGATGGTCTGGCAGCGGCGCCTCGGTCCGCGCCGAGGCGCATCCAGCCACGATGTGGAACTTATGGCAGCGGCCTACAAAGAACCGAGCCCGCTTGCGCGGGCCCGGTTGCCGGTCTCATGGCGGGTCAGACCGCGTAGCGACGCAGCCGCAGCGAGAACTCCTCCAACTGCGCAATGCCGCTCGCTTCGGCGCGATGGCACCAGTCCTGCAATTGCTTGACCAGTTGCTCGCGCGAATCACTCGACTTTGCCCATACTGCGGTCAAATCGCGGCGCATGGCATAGATGGTCTCCAGCCGTGTGCTCTTGGCCAGCGCCGATTCCAGGCTGGCCTGATCCTGCACGCGAACCTCGCCATCGCGAGCGAACCAGCGCTTGAGCGCCGATACCTGCTGGTTGTCGAGCGAGCCGCGCAGCTTGGCCAACTCTTCGCGATAGATCGACCGCAGCGAACCCATGTAGCGGCGCGCGACGTCGTAGCGATGGGTGATCACCGCCTGCAGCATGTCGAGATCGACCACCGGCTTGACCTCGGCGAAACGCGGCCTGGGCAGCACCTTCTTGACCTTGGCCAGACCGATCGCGGCGAGCATGCAGATGTACAGCCAGCCGATGTCGAATTCATACCAGCGGGCCGACAGCTTGGCCGAGGTGGCGAACGAATGGTGATTGTTGTGCAGTTCCTCGCC
>JAIBJL010000565.1 GCA_020029545.1 Gammaproteobacteria bacterium | reverse complement strand
TGCTGTACTCGCGACTCAATGACGTGAACAAGGCGGACTCGCACTTCGACAAAGCGGTGTCGCTGTCCAACGAAGATCCGGAGATCCTCAACAGTTACGCGGCATTTCTATGCTCGCATGAGCGTTACGAACGCGGTGCGAAAACTGCCATCAAAGCGGCAAGTAATCCGTTGTACAAGACGCCCGAAGTTGCATTCCTCAATGCGGGCAACTGTTTTCGCAATGGCAATCAGATCAAGGAGGCCGAGGATAGCTATCGGCGCGCGCTCAAGACGAGTCCGCGCTTCAGTGCGGCACTGTTCCAGATGGCCGATCTGGAGTTCACCCAGAATGAATTCATGTCGGCGCGCGCGTTTCTCGAACGCTATCTGGAAACCGCGCGGGTGACTGCCTCGTCGTTGTGGCTGGCGGTGCGTATCGAGCGCGGTCTGGGCAATGCGCCGGCAGCGACCGACTACGCGCGCCGACTGAAGAACGACTATCCGAATTCTCCCGAGACCCGTGCATTGCTCGAGTCGGAACGGAAAGCCGGATGAAACCGCTGCGCGGCGGTTCCACAGACGCCGGTACGACTGGTGATGCTGCGTCCGCCTCGTCCACTGCCCGATCCGACCGCACGCCGGGCCAGATGCTGCGGCAGGAACGCGAGCTGCGCGGACTGACACTGCAGCAGGCGGCAGAAGAACTGAACCTCGATCGCTGGATTCTCGAGGCCATCGAGGTCGATCAGTTTCTGGTGCTCGGTGCGCCGGTATATGCGCGCGGTCACTTGCGCAAGTACGCCGCACTGCTGGGCGTCTCACAGCAACTGGTTGTCGATCGCTATGATTCGCTTAACGAGACGCCCTCCGTGCCGGTGGTGACCTCGACCACGACGGTGCACATGCCACGTCGTTCGCGCCGCGAGCGCTCCCGCGGGACGCGAACGCGGCGCAGGTTGCTTATCGTGCTGGTCGTGCTCGGCGCTGGCGCTGCGTCGTGGTGGCTGGTTCGGCAGGGTCTGGTCGATTCGTTGTTCAACGGCTCAGCTCGGGACAGCTCGTCTGTGGTCACCACGCCGGTGCTCAACAGTCCGAATCCGGTCGAGCCGAGTGCGGGTTCGCAGCAGGTCGGTGTCCTGGCGGCACCGCTCTCGACGACGGCCGTCGGTGCGCAATCGTCCGTGTCGGCGACGGCGAAGCCGGTAAACTTGCGGCTGCAGTTCACTGTCCCGGCGTTTATCGAGGCGGTGGATGGGAACGGACAGCGGCTGATGTTCGAGACCGGACAGGCCGGGCAGGTTCGTGAGCTGCGCGGCGTTGCGCCTCTCGATGTGATCGTGAGCGTGGCGTCGGCCATCACCATGACGGTCAACGAGCGGCCGATGGCCGTGCCGCGGCTGCCAGGCAAGGAAGCCACGCGCTTCACGGTCAATGCCGATGGTTCGGTGCATTAGCATGATGGGCAACGGGCAACGGGCAACGGGCTACGGCCAGAATAGTGCCAGCATGCCTCAATACCATTCTGGCCGTCGCCCGTGGCCGGTAGCCCGTTGCTCCGTGGCCCGTGGCCGGTAGCCTATTTGGTGATTCTTGGATAAATCGATACAACTGATTCAGCCACCGCGAGGGATGAACGACGTGCTGCCGGCGGATATCGCCGCCTGGCAGCGCCTGGAGTCCATCGCGCGCGAGCTGTTTGCGAGCTATGCCTACCAGGAAATCCGCGTGCCGATCGTCGAGCACACCGGACTGTTCAAGCGCTCGATCGGGGAGTTCACCGATATCGTGTCCAAGGAAATGTTCACGTTCCAGGACCCGGGTGGGGATTCGCTAACGCTGCGTCCGGAGGCAACCGCGGGCATCGTGCGCGCGATGATCAGCAATGGACTGCTGCATAATCAGCGTCAGCGTGTGTGGTGTGCCGGCCCGATGTTCCGTCACGAGAAACCGCAGCGTGGCCGATTCCGCCAGTTTCACCAGCTCGATGTCGAAGCCTTCGGCTATGCCGGCCCCGATATCGACGCCGAACTCATCCTGCTCAGTGCACGCCTGCTCAAGAGAGTGGGGGTGCAGCGCGCCGAGCTCAATCTGAATTCGCTCGGTACGCCCGAGTCGCGGCGCGCGTATCGCGAACAGCTCGTGACGTATTTCACCGGCTACAAGCAGCGGCTCGACCCCGACAGCCTGCGCCGTCTGGACGGCAATCCGCTGCGCATTCTCGACAGCAAGAATCCGGACCTGCAGGATCTCATTGCGCAGGCCCCGGTACTCACGGATTACCTCGATGAGCCCTCGCGTCAGCATTTCGATGGCCTGAAGCGCCACTTGGATGCGATCGGCATCAAGTACGTGCTCAATCCGCGGCTGGTGCGTGGCTTGGATTACTACTCGCACACGGTGTTCGAGTGGCTGACCAACGAACTGGGCTCGCAAGGCGCGGTATGTTCGGGCGGCCGTTATGATGGCCTGGTTACGCAGCTTGGCGGCGAGCCGACACCGGCCGTGGGCTGGGCGCTGGGCGAAGAGCGTATTGTCGAGCTGCTGCGCGTCCAGTCGGTCGACAGTAGCGCCGGCAGTCCGGACGTGTACCTCGTCATCGCCGGTGCTGCGGCCGAAGCCGAAGGATTGCAACTCGCCGAGCGAATGCGCGACGACGTGGCAGGCATTCGCATCGAAACCAACTGTGGTGGCGGCAGCTTCAAGTCGCAGATGAAGCGCGCGGACAAGAGCGGCGCGGCGTTTGCGGTGATTCTCGGCGAGAACGAAACCGAACGCCGGGTGGTCGGTCTGAAGTCGTTGCGTGTCGAAGCACCGCAGGTCGAAGTGTCCTGGGACCAGC
>JAIBJL010000564.1 GCA_020029545.1 Gammaproteobacteria bacterium | reverse complement strand
CCCTACATCCTTGTAGGTCACGAGTGGCAGGGCTCGGCGGTGTCTTGTAGCGAAGCATTGCTTCGCTCCGCCGAGCGGGTGTCCACGGATGGACACCCCCGGCTTGCGCGCAGCAGGACTGCGCAGCGCAATGCCCGAGTCGCTGTTTCATACTAGTGCCTCTCGTTGTCCCCTGTAGCCCCTGTCGACAACGTGAGGGGCTATTGCCGGCTGACGATGACCGATTTGCGCAAATGATTTACGCAAATGGTTTGAACAATGGCCAGGCCATCCCCATAATTCTTGCGCCCAGCGTTTCCATGACCGTATCCACGCCCCAGTCACTGCCCGTCGCCTCGCCGTGTATCAAGGTGTGCGTGCTTGATGCGCAGCAGATCTGCACGGGATGTGGGCGCAGTCTCGACGAGATCGCCCGCTGGTCGCAAATGGCGCCAGCGCAGCAGCGACAGGTCGTAGCGCTGGCCGCGCGGCGCCGGGAGCAGCGAAGCGGTTAGCGGCCGCCCGACCGAAGGGCTTGGGCGGTCGTGGGTCCCAAGTGCATCAGCAAGTGCATCAGGATGACAGGCCTGAGCGCATCATTCCGGAGCGTGGCGAAAAACACTGTTTCGCCAGCCACATTGAAAAGCCCCGGGAGTAGCGCTTGAATGGCTACTTACAGGGCCTAATGAATCTTACTCTGCCGCGAGTGCGGCAGGTTTTGCAACCGAGGTATCGCCGTGACCGTCATCGATCGAATCAAGACACAGCTCGCCGCTCATCCGGTGCTGTTGTTCATGAAGGGAACGCCGGACTTCCCGCAATGCGGATTCTCCGCCACTGCCGTTCGCGCTCTGAACGCCGTCGGCGCGAAGTTCGACACCGTCAACATCTTCGAAGATCCGGAGCTGCGCGAGGCGCTCAAGCAGTATTCGAACTGGCCGACTTACCCGCAGCTGTATGTGAGGGGTGAGCTGATCGGCGGTGCCGACATCATCATCGAGATGCACCAGAGCGGCGAACTGGCCACGCTCATCGGCGAGGCGACGGCGCAAGCGAGTTGAGAGGAACAGGCTGTAGGCCGTGGGCTGTAGTCTGTAGGTCAGAAGCCAGACGTAGCCCTTCGGGTACGCGCTTTAAGAATCGCTCCCGATCTCGTCCTGTCCGACCTACAGCCCACAGCCTACAGCCCACCGCCTTCCCTAAACCGGTTGCAGATCCGGCAGAACAGCTCTGCCGTCTGCTGCGCATCGTAGGCCGCCGAATGGGCTTCGTTTGAATTCCAGTCGATGCCTGCGGCCTGCAGCGCCTTGGCCAGCACCGTTTGGCCATACGCGACGCCCGCCAGCGTCGCCGTATCGAAGGTCGAAAACGGATGAAAGGGGCTGCGCTTGATCTCGGTGCGCGCAATGGCCGCATTCACGAAATTCAGATCGAAGTACGCGTTGTGTCCGACCAGAATCGCGCGGGTGCACTCGTTGTCCTTCATGGCGCGGCGAATATCGTTGAACAATCGCGTCAGCGCTTCTTTTTCGCTGATCGCCGGCCGCAGCGGGTGATAGGGATCGATGCCGTTGACGGCGAGCGATGCCGGTTCGATTTTCGCGCCCGGGAACGGCTGCACGTGGTAGCGCCAGCCTGCACCTGGTTTCAGCGTACCGTCCGCCTGGATTTCCACCAGCACGGCAGCGATTTCCAGCAGCGCATCGGTGTTCGGATTGAAGCCGCCGCATTCGACGTCGATCACCACCGGCAGGAAGCCGCGAAAACGCAGCGCCATGGGTGGTTTGCTCTTCACGGCAGTGTCCGTCATGAGGCAGAGTCGCTCAAGCGCCAGGCGATCTGTTCGCCGGCACGAAAAGGCACCAGTTCGTCCTGATCGAAGCGATAGACCGCTGGCGGCGTCCACGGCGTGCGATCGAGTCGAATACGATCGGTGTTGCGAGGCAGGCCATAAAAATCCGCACCGCGCTCGGCGGCGAAGGCTTGCAACCGGTCGAGCCGACCTGCCAGTTCGAAGGCTTCCGCATACAGTTCGATGGCGGCGTGCGCCGAGAAAATGCCGGCGCAGCCGCAGGCATGTTCCTTCGTGTGTCGCGCATGCGGTGCGCTGTCGGTGCCGAGGAAGAAGCGCGGATCGTCGCCGGTGGCGGCTTCGATCAGCGCGCGCCGATCGCGTTCGCGCTTGAGAATCGGCAGGCAATACAGATGCGGACGGATACCCCCCTGGAACATGGCATTACGATTCAGCAGCAGATGTTGCGGCGTAATCGTCGCACCGACACCGGCGCGCGAACTGGTCACGAACTGCACCGCCTCGCGCGTCGTCACATGCTCGAATACGATTTTCAGCTTCGGGAAGCGCTCCGCCACGCGGGCGAGCACGCGATCGATGAAGACACTTTCGCGATCGAACACATCGACATCCGGGTCGGTCACTTCGCCATGTACCTGGAATACCAGGCCATATTCTTCCATCGCGGCCAGTGCCGGAAAGATCCGCTCGATGGACGTGACGCCGGCATCCGAGTGCGTTGTCGCGCCCGCCGGATATAACTTGGCACCCACGATGAAGCCGGAGTCGCGTGCTGCCTTGATGTCCTGTGGCGATGTCGCATTCGTCAGGTAGATCGTCATCAGCGGCTGAAACCGCGAACCCGCAGGCAGGGCCGCGATAATCCGCTCGCGAGAATTGTCGTGCCGTAAAGGGAACGACGCTTTGCAGATGCGCTCCATCGCGCACATGCAGATGCCAGTCGTCGGGACGCAGCAGGGTGAGGGTCATGAGATGCAGAAAGGCTACGGGTGAGCCAGTGTACCAGCAGCCGGTTTGCTCAGAGGGCGCGCTGCCTGCCTCATTCTGATCTGGCGCGCTTGTGACCAACGGAAATCCCTGTTGGGCCAGCAGCCGCTCCTTTGGCAGTCCGCTTGCGTGCCGCGAGCGAGTCACTCTTGGGCAACGCGAGTAAGTCACCATCGAGCAACGCGAGTAAATCACCATCGAGCAACAGATGCGTCGCATAACGCACGCCGAAACCCGTGACATC
>JAIBJL010000563.1 GCA_020029545.1 Gammaproteobacteria bacterium | reverse complement strand
GTGATGGAAGGTCATGGAACACGGACGATGCAATACTAAGGCGCACAGACGGCACTTGGGCTGTGTACAGACGGGGAGAGTTGTCCACACTGGTTAAGGGAGCCAAGATTCGCCGCATCTTCGGCGATGTCCGTCTTGATGTGGATGGAGCGTTGGCGGTGGCCGCACACATTGGGGGATCGCCGTTTAAGCGAATCGGATGTGCCATTACCAACGTTGACAAGATTGGCAATGACATTGTGGCAGGACTGCGTGCTGACGGGAGTTTGCTGATATGGAGAGGGAGACCATTGAAGCGTTACGGGGGTATGGACTTTACTGGCACGCCACCCACTGAAATAGCCCAGAATGTTGCAGCATTGCCAGTTCGCTGGGGCAATGATGGCTGGCTCATTTTGAAGACCGACGGCCGGTGGTGGTTTTCCAAGGATTTCAGTGCCGAATCCCTATCCGCACTGCAGGCTGTGGGCGGCGGTATTGCTGTGGAATGACCACAGAAAGCACAAGGTGGTGCTCTGGAGCATCTTCAGCGAGACTCACTAAAGACAATGACGTAGTCGGGCAAATGGTGCCGGATTCAGGATCGCGGTATTACACTGTCCGCTTAGACGATTCCCAATGACTGCTTTAGAGCATCGCGACAGTAAGCAATGGGTCGGAACCGGGCGCGCCGTCGCGTTAGCAGCACGGGTGGCCATGGATGGAATACCCCGGGCTTGCGCGCAGCAGGACTGCGCAGCGCAATGCCTTAAGTCGCGTTTTCCATCAAACAAACGCCCGCGTCTCGAACCAGTAGACGGCGATGCATGCGACCACCAGCGCGCCGGCGGGCATCAGTACGCGTCGATAGATCGACGTTCGTCGCGACGCGTACATGAGCGGAATGACCACCATGACAATCGCCAGTTGGCCGATCTCGACGCCGCCATTGAAGCCCAGCAATGCCAGCAGCAGACCCTCACCGTACAAGCCGAGGTCGACCAGCACCGACGCAAAGGCCAGGCCGTGAATCAGTCCGAATACAAAGGCCAGCAGCCAGCGCCGTTCACGCACTATCGGAAACAGAATGTTGAGCGCACCGAACAGCACGGTTAGTGCAATCGCCGATTCGACCAGACGGGTTGGAACATACACCCAGCCGAACGCACCCAGGGTCAACGTCAGGGAATGCGCGAGCGTGAATGCCGTGACGACTTTGACGATATCGAGGAGCGCATCACGCAGCGACTCCCGTGGTTCCCAGCGCCGCTCGCGATACAGCACGACGGCCGGCAACAGCAGCGTCAGCAGGAACAGCACATGATCGTAGCCCTGCCAGATATGCCAGATGCCTTCGACGATGAACGAGGCGAACTGCGCGCGATGATTCGCTGCCGCCAGATTCACTCGCTGCTCTCGTGAACCCTGTGAGAACACCAGGGTGTGATTGTCCTGTGCGCCGCGAATGTTCACCAGGCCGCGATGATTGGGATCGACGTCGAACAGCAGCGAGTAGCTCAGCGCGATTCGTGCGGCACGTTCGCGGCAGTGCGCATTGAAACGCAGCACGGCGTACTTGCCGTCGACATGGTCGTCGACCAGCAGCTGTGTGAACGTCAATGGACAAGTGGCCGGTCGATCGCCGGTGATCGCGTCGATCCGCAAATGCGATTGTGCATAGCCGGCGACCGCCCCTGCGCGCTGATGCAGTTCACCCCAGGTAATGACATCGTCCGCGTTGCCGTCGAGGCCGATAGCGTGTTCGAGATCGCGCAGTGCAATGTCCCATTGCAGCGTCAACAGGTTGCCGTCCGCGGGTTGCACGAAGGTCAGATAGCTATCGCTCTGTTTGTGCGCCTCGCTGGCGCAGGCCCAACCCAGCGAGCACAGGACGAACACAATGCGCAGCACGATGCCCATTACAGTGCGGCCTTGCTGGCGGCAACCCGTGCCAGGGTGCGGTCTTCATAACCGGTGTCGCGAATCCACGTCGTGACTTCCGCCGCATCTGCGCCCTTCGCAGCCCGTGCCGCGTTCACGTACACCTGCACGTCGGCCGGCTCGCGCTGCACCTGCCAGTTGCGACGCGCAACCGCCAGCGCCTGCAGAGCATCGCTGCGGACTTCCAGCAGGAACCGCGCGTACTCGCGCAGATGACTATTTTCTCCGCTGCGCTGTGCTGCCTGGTAGCGCGCCTCGAAGGTATCGATCCATGCCTGCGACGAACGCGACTGCAGTCGTTTGCCGGCAATCGCCAGTCGCAACAGCAGCACATCCTGTGCCTCGTTGTCGCGAAGCAGCTTGACCACCTCATCATTGCGCTGCTGCTCTAGCAGGAGATCCGCGTAGGCGGCCTTCAGATACACATCACCCGGCGTCAGCGCCAGCGCCGCGACGAAATATTTTTCTGCCGCCCGGTCACCGCATCGGACTGCCATTTCACCCAGCTGTCCCAGAATCCAGCTACGCAATGGCGCATCTGCCTCAGGCACAGCCGACAACAAGGACTGCAGAGTGCGATAGCTCGCGTCGAGTCGCCCGTTGAGACTGTTGACATTCGCAAGACACGACACGGCAATGGTCTGCCCCGCGCTCTGCAGCAATTGTCTGCAAGCCTGTCGAGCCGCTGCGTACTTGCCTTGCACCTGCAGCACCGTGGCCTTGGTGAGCCAGGCCTGTGCGTTCGTGGGTTCGAGCTGCAGTGCGCGATCGAGCGCGGTTAGCGCAGCATCGAACCGATGCGAGCTTTGCAGCACCGTCGCCTGCAGCACAAGAACCGGCGCGGACGGATTCGGCGCGTGCAGCGAAGGTGCGATCGTGGCCTGCGCGTAAGACGTGAAGCGGGGGTCC